>JAWVZJ010000059.1:0-9902 GCA_033722255.1 Thermoanaerobaculia bacterium
ACTCCTTGGTCAGGTCCCGGACCTCGATCATCGAGCTCATCGCCGTCGTTCCCCGATGATCGGGACGACGCGGGGTTCTTCGAGCTCGCCTCCGTCGAGCTCGACCCAGGCGATTCCCGGGGCGCCGGAGATCCCCACGCAACCCACGACGAGAGCCCAGCGTCCGTCGTCCAGGCGGAGGACGTGCCGGTATGGAAGCTTCGCCCCAGAAGTGGTCCGGATCCGGTCCGGTAGCTCCACCAGAGGCATCCATCCCCGGCGGGGACTCCATTCCACCAGGTGGAGGCGTTGGTCGTCCGGATCGCGAACGTCGATCCAGACCGTGCCACGGGCCTCCCCTCCGTCGGCGGCGGAGAGGATCTCGACCCGAAGGTCCCGGCCACCGAGAGATTCGGCGTCCTCCCAGGGACGCCACCGCACCGGCATCCAGCCTCCCCCCTCCTCTCGGCCGAGGTAGAGATCGCCGGGGCCCGTGAGTAGAAGGGGGCGCTCTTCCGGTAAGACGAACACCTGGCTCTCACCGGCCCGGATTCCCGACGGGAGGGGACGGAGCCATCGGACCGGCTCTGCGTCTGCTCCGAAACGGAGATCTCCCACCGCCACGGCCCGGGGATCGCCCGGCCACGGAGACGCGAAGGGGCTCCCTGCGATCCGGACCTCCCCCCGTCCCCGGTCCCTCCATCGACGCCCCTCGATCCGGTAGGCGATCACCGCCGAGGTCCCGGGGCTCGTCCCTGCCCGCCGAAGGATCACCCAGGGAATCCCCGCCCCGTCGTAGGTCGTCTCCACCAGGCTCCCTCCGGCGTCGACGGAGAGCGATTCTCCCAGGCCTCGCCAGGCTCCCTCCCGCCAACGGACCATCTGGAGGCACGAGGGCCCGCACTCCCGGGCGGCCACTACGAGACCGGACGCGACCGATCCCCCCCGGGGCAGCGTGCTCCCGGCGGCACCTCCGAAGCTCCGCGCCCGATCTCTCCGGAGGTCGAGCTCGATCCAGGAGGCTCCCTTCCGAGATCCCCCGGGGGACAGGAGGATCGTTCCCCGCTGGAGGTCGGCACCTACCAGGGTCAGGTGGGTCTCGGGGGCGCAGATCGGATCGGCCCACAGGGAGGGGCCCGAAACCCCCGCCGACAGGAGCACAAGACCGAGAATCACGGTCCGGAGAAAGACCCCAGACGGGATCCCCGCTCCACGCCGAGGACGGGACCCTTCCGGTCGACGTCGGCCGGTAGAGGATACCCCGATCATGCCGGGAAACTCTATCAACCCCGGGAGGAAGGGCGCACAGAAGAGCGTGAGGACGGGATCGCGTTCGGACAACAGGTCCGGGGACCACAACCCGACGTCCTCTCGGAGGATCGTCGGGGCTAAGACCCTCGGCGCTCGGACGGGCGCTCGGTCGCCTCCCGGACGGGTTCCCTTCCGATCCGGTCGATCATCGAGGACAACACGGCCGACGCACCGGCGCCTACCAGACCGGCCACCAAGACCACCAACAGAAGTTCCATGATCGTCATCGTCGTTCCGTTCCCCAATCGTTGCCGTGCCTCGCGAATCCCTCGAGCTCCGGGGCGGGATCCGCCGACCTCCCGGGACACCTTGTCATGGATGCCCTCCGACGCAAACCCCGGCTCCGTCGAGCCTCCTGGCAACCAATGATGCCCCGATCTCTCCCCGGAAGGCGATCATCGATCCCTGGATGCCAGCTCCCGGATCCCCTCCGGCTCCCCGATCACGGTGACCCGATCCCCGGTCCGCAGGACGGTTCCACCGTCGGGAATCAGCGTCCCCCGGCGCCGGCGAGACCCAGGTAGGCACCCATCCCGATCAGGGCGAAGGCGCTCTTGAGGCTCATCACCAACCAGGTGCCGAGACCGCCGACGCTCCCCATCAGGGGGCGCATGCTCCGGTCCATGAAGTAGTACGTTCCCCCGGCTCGGGGCATGGCCGTGGAGAGCTCCGCCTTGCAGAGCATCGCGGGCACCATGAGCAGACCCGCCGTGAAGTAGGCCAGGATGACCGAAGGACCCGTCTTGGCTGCAGTGAGACCGGGAAGGAGAAAGAAACCCGACGACAGCATCGCTCCCATGCTCACGGCGTAGGCCTGCCACACTCCGAGGGTCTTCTCCAACTTTTGGGACCGAGGGAGCAGACGCGACATCGGCCCGCACCGTAGCAGACGACGGAACGGACCTTGCAAACTCTTTTCGACAGTTAGGGTTCGGCGAATCCACTCGATCGACGAAGACCCGACGAACGAAGCACCGAAAGCCGCGAAACCGAACCGACTCCTCGGGAGGTAGAGATGCGAAGAGACAACGTACTGATCGGAATCACCGGCGTGGCCGTGGGAGCCAGCCTGGGCGCCGCGATCATGTACCTCCTCGATCCCGATCGGGGAAACCGCCGCCGGGCGAAGGTGAAGGACCGGCTCGACCGGATCACCAACGAGACCTCTGAGACCGTGAGATCCCGGGCCAGCGATCTCCGGAACCGCACCCGGGGGGCGATCCACGAAGTGCGCAGGAAGGTGACGAGCGAAGAGGAGCCGTCCGAATCGACGCTGGAGGCCCGGGTCCGATCAGCCCTCGGACGAACCGTCTCCAACCCGAGCTCGATCGTCGTCACCGCCCACGACCAGAGGGTCACTCTCTCGGGCCCGGTCCTCGACGACGAGGTCGAGGATCTGGTGGACGCGGTACGGTCGATCCCCGGCGTCCGAGACGTCCGGAATCTCCTTCAGGTCCACGAGAAAGCCGAGTCCGTACCGGGTCTCCAGGGAGGCTGACCCGGACCCTCGACGACCGGAATCGTCTCGACGAGGCCGGAGCCCGAGGCGACCTGTCGGCTCGGACAGGCCTCGATAACGAACGCCTGCATCCTCGCCGATCCTTCTCCGGACAGGAATCGTCGGTTTGGACCTTCTTCGACCGAAGGATAGGACGAGAGTAGAGGTCCGCTGCCACCGTCCGGCCGAGGGTCCCGGCCTTCGGGTGCAACCCGGTCCGGTCCGAGGATGATCTCCGTGAGGCCCGGGAGCCCCCGGTCGAACCGTTCAGGGCCGAACCGGTCTCACTCGCCCTCGGCGCCGCCCCAGACCATCTCCCCCCGAGCGTTCAGGTAACCGTAGCCCTCCGGGCCCTCCCGAACGAGGGCCAGCCCCCCGTCGAAGGGATCGGCCCGCTCGAAGCGAGGCTCGATGGCGAGGTTGCCCTGCCGGTCGACGTAGCCCCAGCCCTCGCCCCGGACCTTCACCGGCGCCAGACCCTCCTCGAAGGCCCGGGCCTTCCGGAATCGAGGCTCGATGACCCGATCTCCCTGGAGATCGACGTAGCCCCACTTGGCCCCGATCCGTACCGGAGCCAGACCGTTGGAGAAGCTCGCCGCTCCGTAGTAGGTCGGCTCGAGCGCGAAATCTCCGTCCGGCCCCAGGAACCCCCAGGTCCCGTCCGGCATCTGCACGGCAGCCATCCCTTCGGCGAAGGTGTAAGCGTCCGCGTACAGAGGCTCGATGACCATCTCGCCCGAGGGATCCACGAATCCCCACAACCCCCCACCGGCGGGTTCCCCGTCCCCCTCCTCCGCCGCCAGGGACACCGCCGCCCGATTCTCGGCGAAGGGTCGCGCCTCCGCGAATCGAGGCTCGATGACCATCTCGCCACTCTCGTCGATGAATCCCCACTTCCCCTCGATCTTCACTGCCGCCAGGCCCTGGGAAAACCGCTGCGCGCCCTCGAACCGCGGCTCGATCACCATCTCGCCCGTCTTGTCGATGTATCCCGCCTCTCCGCCGACTCCCACCGCGGCCCGTCCCTCGTGGAACGGCTCTGCGTGGTCGAAACGGGCGTCGACGATCCAGTTTCCCGCCGGATCGATGTATCCCCAGACCTTGCCCTTCCGAACCGCGATCAGGCCCTCCGAAGGCTCGGAGCCGTAATCGAATTCCGCCGGAATCACCAGCTCGCCACGGCCGTCGATGAATCCCACCCGGAGTCCCTGGCGAGCGGGACGGCGAACGTCGGGATCTCCATCCGGCTCTTCCGAGGTCCGACAAGAGATCAGGGAAATGCTCAGGATGACGGGAATCGCGATCGCGACGCCCCGGAGAACATGCGGTCGAGTCCAGCTCATGGCCGCTACCTTGCCATGTTCCGACCTTCCGCGCCAGTGGATGTTCCGGAATTCGACCGATTGGACCGATGGGCCCGAACCTCCCCGAAGAGGGGTCCGAATCCTGCACTGACCGACGCTCGACACTCGCCCCGGGAGGATCCACGCCGTCAGGAGGTCCATTCCCCGGACGAACCGGATCGAGGATCCCTTACCTTCCCGAAATCCCCGCCGACGACGAACACTCGATAGGATCCCCTCGTGGATCCCATCGCCGCCCTCACCACGATCACGATCGCCATCGCCGCGGGAGCGGCGCTGGTGGCCCTGGCTCGCCGCCTGGAGCTCTCGGCGATCGTCCTGCTTCTGATCGGCGGAGTGATCCTGGGACCGAGCGGGTTGGGGCTCGTTCGACCCGAAAGTCTGGGAGGAACGCTCCGCCTCCTGGTCACCATGGCCGTGAGCGTGATCCTCTTCGAAGGCGGCCTCTCCCTCGAGCTGGAGGGTTGGCGGAGGGGAGGTTCCTTGATCCGACGGCTCCTCACGGTGGGCGTTCTCGTGACCTGGCTCGGAGCATCGGGTGCCATCTGGCTACTCTTCGACCACTCGGTGCCTTTCTCGCTTCTCGCCGGTAGTCTGGTGATCGTGACCGGTCCCACGGTCATCGCTCCTCTGCTCAAGCGGGTGAAGATCGAGCCGCGGCTCCACCATGTGCTCCACTGGGAGGGAGTCCTGATCGATCCGATCGGAGTCTTCGTGGCCATCCTGTGCTTCGAATTCGTGGCGGGTCATCACGGGGGAGTGGCCCTGGGGAACTTCGGTCTCCGACTCCTCCTGGGGACCGTGGCCGGGCTCGTCATGGGAGGAGTGATCGCGGGGATTCTGCGCCGTCGCCTGGTTCCCGACGACATGACCAACAGCGTGGCCCTCGCCGGAGCCCTGCTCACCTACGGCGGGACCGAGGCGTTGGCGGCCCACCACGACTTGGAGGAATCGGGGCTGCTCGCGGTGGTCGTAGCCGGTCTCGTGGTCGGGGTCCTGCGGCCGGCGCGGCTCCGTCGGTTGCGGCACTTCAAGGCCGAGCTCACCGAGTTGATGATCGGGCTTCTCTTCGTCGTCCTCGCCGCGAATCTCGACCTCGACCGCTTCCTCGCCTTCGGAGCCCGGGGAGCGGTGCTCGTGGCCCTGGTGCTCTTCCTCGTCCGACCCCTGAGCGTCTTCGCCTCCTCCTTCGGCCTGGAGGTCGGATGGCGTGACCGCCTCTTCCTCGCCACGATCGCTCCCCGGGGCATCGTCGCCGCCTCGATGGCGTCGCTGTTCGCCATCGACCTTTCGGACCGCACGGACCTCGGAGTCGATCCCGCCTTCCTGGAGACCTTCACCTACTCGGTGATCGCGGCCACGGTCCTCTTCGGCGGTCTCGCCGCGAAGCCGATGGCCAGGGCCCTCGGGCTCCAGAGATCCCGTCCCCGGGGCTGGATCATCGTCGGGGGACACGCCCTCGGTCGCCGTCTCGCCGAGCACGTCGCGGACCTCACGAGCGAGGCGGCGGTCCTCGTCGAGACGAATCGGGGCAAGGTGGCCCGGGCCCGGGCCGAAGGGCTCGAGGTACTGCACGAAGACGCCCGGAGTCCGGAGCTTCTCGAGGAGATCGGCTTCGCACGAGTCGGCAATCTGCTCGCCGTGACCCCGAACGAGGATCTCAACTCTCTGCTGTGCGTTCAGTGGTCGAGAGAGTTCGGCGAAGACCGGGTGTTCCGGTGGGGCCAGGGGCCGCCGACAGACAGCGAAGATCGCCTGGGTCGGACCGTCTGGCCCTGGATGCCGAACCCGGGTCTGGTCGCCGGGGAGATCGAGGCCGGTGAGGCCCGGGTGGAGGTAGCGAGAGCCGGAGAGCCGCTTCCCCGGGACGCCACCGCGCTGTTGAGCATCACCCAGGACGGACTGGACCTCGATCCACAACGATCCGGAGATCTGCCGACGGTCTACCTTCGTCGAAGAGCGGACTACCTCCGTCGGAGCCTCCGTCCCGACCTCTCCATGCGACTGGCGGTAGAAAGCGTCGAGGAGCTCTTCGAGGCGATGGTGGACCGCCTGGAGCAGGCCGTTCCCGAACTGGATCGACAACGAGTCGTGGAGGAGCTCCTGGAGAGAGAACGCACGATTCCCTCGGCCTTCGGCCACGGGGTTGCCGTCCCCCATTTCTACAGCGAGGCGGTGGAGGAGCGACTCTGCCTCGTGGCTCGGCTGGACGAGGGGCTGGCGATGGGATCCCACGACGACAGGCCGGTACGGCTCGTGTTCCTTCTGGCGAGCCCTCCCGGAGACCCGGAGGGCCACCTCGAGACCCTGGCCGAGCTCTCCCGGCTGTTCTCCGACCCCCGATCCCGGGAGCGGCTCCTCGACCAGGGAGATCCCTCCGATGTCGTCCGGATCGCCAGGAGGACGAAAATCGAGGACGAACCTCCCGAAGGCCGCTCTCCGAACCGCGAGTGACCTTCGGGTCACCGTGGTACTCTGGCCCCCGCCCGCCGGATTCCAGCCGGGAGCGAGGACCGGTGGCGAGGGATTCCGATCTCCACCGCCGAAGGGACCGAGGCCGAAGAGATTCCGAGGCCAGGTTCGGGAGACACGGCGGTCTGGAGAGACAGCTTCGAGCCGGGGAATCCCAACCGTCGCGAGCCCGGAACGCGGCGTCATCCGAGCATTCGGACGACCTCCCAGAAGGACTCATGCGAAAGGTCACCCTGATCACCACCGGCGGAACGATCGAGAAGACGTACGACGAGCAGACGGGAGAGCTCGAGAATCGACGATCGATCGTGCACCGGATGCTGGAGGAGCTCCGCCTCGACGACACCCGGATCTCGGTGCTCGAGCTGATGAGCAAGGACAGTCTCGAGATGACCGCGGCGGATCGAAAGCGGGTCGTGGAGGCCGTCGGGCTCGCCGGGGCCGAAGGCGACGAGGAGACCTCGGGGATCGTCATCCTCCACGGAACCGACACTCTCCAACAGACCGGAGAGCGCCTGGAAGAGGCCTTCCCCGCTCCGGCGATCCCGATCGTCCTCACGGGGGCGTGGCGACCTTACGAGATGAAACGGTCCGACGCTCTGCAGAACCTGACCGAGTCTCTGTTCGCCGCCGGCAATCTGCCCCCGGGCGTGTACTGTGTGGCCCACGGCCGGGCCCTGGCCTTCCCCGGAGTGACCAAGGACCACGACCGGAGCACCTTCGTGCGGCGAGAGGACCGGTGATCCGCCTGGCCGAGATCGAAGCGGCCCGGGAGCGCACCGCCGGAGAGCTCGTCAGGACTCCCTGTGTTCCCTCCTCCACCCTCTCCGAGGAGCTCGAGGCCGAAATCTGGCTGAAGTGCGAGGGGTTGCAGCGGACCGGTTCCTTCAAACCGCGGGGAGCCCTCAATCGGATCCTCACCCTCTCGCCGGATCAGAGGGACCGGGGAGTCGTCGCCGCCTCGGCCGGAAACCACGCCCAGGGAGTGGCCTACGCCGCCGCCCGGGTGGGGATTCCGGCCCTGATCGTCATGCCGGAGATCACGCCGCTGGTGAAGATCTCCCAGACCCGCCGCTGGGGAGCGGAGATCGAGCTCCACGGCGAGACCCTGGACGAGGCCCTGGAACGGGCCCGGGAGCTCCGAGAGACCGACGATCTCACCTTCGTCCATCCCTTCGACGACGAAGAGATCATCGCCGGACAGGGCACGGTGGGGCTCGAGATCGTCGAGGACGTCCCCGGCGTCGACGTGGTGGTTTCCCCCATCGGAGGCGGGGGCTTGATCTCGGGCATCTCGGCCGCGGTCGAGGCTCTCCGTCCGGAGACGAGGATCTACGGGGTCCAGACCGAGGCGGCACCCTCGATGGCCGAAAGCCTCCGTTCGGGCTCCCTCACTCCGGTGTCCGGACGCCGCTCCATCGCCGACGGGATCGCCGTGAAGAAACCGGGGGAGAAGACTTTTCCGCAGATCGCGAAGCGGGTGGAGGAGGTGGTCCTGGTGACGGAGGAGGAGATCGAGGGTGCCATCTTCCGGCTGCTGGAGGCGGAGAAGCTCGTCGCCGAGGGAGCCGGGGCCGCGAGCTACGCCGCCGTCCGCGCCGGCAAGATCCCGGACCTCTCGAGCCGGCGGGTCGTGATCGTGCTCTCGGGGGCGAACATCGACCTGAACATCCTCGGACGCCTGATCGAGCGCTCCCTGGTCCGACAGTTCCGGCTGACCCGGCTCCGGGTCACGATCCAGGATCGGCCGGGGGCCCTGGCGGAGGTTCTGGGGATCGTGGCCGAGAGCGGAGCCAACGTTCTCCGGATCCACCACGAGCGACACTTCTCCGAGGCCACCGTGTGGGAGACCGAGGTGGAGCTGACCCTGGAGATCCGGGATCAGGAGCACATCGAGGGACTCCTCCGGGACCTCTTGGAAGCCGGGTACGACCGGATCGAGGAGCCGGACCTGCGCCTCCTGGAGTCTCCGATCCTGCCCTAGCAGCCACGCATGCCCGTCGCGTTACTTCGGGCACTCATGAGGATGAAAATGGGGAGTTGGCCATTCGATGGCGCTGGGCCGGTCCTCCAGGTCCGTGATAGGCCCTCAGCTCCAGCGGGCGTCCCATTCACACCAGGAATCGCCCTCGTGGACGCAGCGCGTCTTCACGACCCGGACGGCTTTCCCTCCGACGGCGCTGGCGAGACCCTCAAACCAACCTGTCAGGAGATGACAGTGCTGGATCGCGACTCCAGGGAAGTCCTTCAGGGCCATCACGGCCCGCCCGGACTCCGACTCCAGCACCACGCTCTCGCCGGTGTCGCAGTAGCGATGCCAGAACCAGTCACCCCGAGCGATGAGTTTCTCCACCGAGGAGAAGGTGGCGATGATCTTCAGGACTCCCCGGATATCGCGCCTGGCTCCGAACCGGCCGAGCTCGGGCATCAGGGACAGATCTCCGCGGCCCAGCTCCTCGTCCACCACCCGCAGGAGCTTTCCGTAGGCCTCGTAGGGATACCAGTCGGCGGCCAGGATCCGCTGGTCGTAGACCGGAGCCACGGATTCTGGGAGCTTCTCGACGATGTCCGGGATCTGGTGGGGAGCCTCGGACTCCTTGACGAACTTGAGTGCGCCCCGGATCGCCGAACCCTTGATCTTGGCCACGGGAAATTCCTCCTGGTACCGATTCTAGACCACGAGGAGGCGGCTCCAGGGAGGGAAGGATCCTCTGAAATGGACAAGCCCGGACGAGTCCAAGTCGGAGTCTTGGCAGAGAGCTTCGCCGGTGGTACGCTGACGGCCCTTCCCCGGGAGGCATCCCGGTTCCGAGCCGACGTAGCTCAGTGGTAGAGCAGCTGCTTCGTAAGCAGCAGGTCCGCGGTTCGAATCCGCGCGTCGGCTCCATTCTCTATCCCCCTCTAGAACCTAGCTTTCCGCCGTAAAGGCTTTCCTGGCAGTGATTTCCGGAGAGCCGGCCCTGCCTTGGCTACTTCTCTCCACTAGTGAGCACCCTTCTCGAAATATCCGGGGGTTCTCGTCTGTTAGCTATACAGGAAGCTATACAGAGATCCCGTCTAGCCACGAACGGAGGAATCATGGGCACCGCCGAGAAGGACGACCGCCACCTAACGCAACGGAAGATCAAGCGCGCGAAGCCGGAGGAGAGTCGCTACCGGCTCTGGGACGACGATCCCACGGGCCTCCACGTCGACGTGCTCCCCAGCGGGACCAAGACGTTCCGGTTCCACTACAAGCACGACGGCCGGAGTCGTTGGTACACGATCGGCTCCTGGGG
>JAWVZJ010000060.1:0-9805 GCA_033722255.1 Thermoanaerobaculia bacterium
CTTCTCCTTTTTGGGGGGGCGCCCCGGGGGGGGGGTGGCGTTCTTTGTGGGGGGGGTGGGGGGGCCGGGGGCCGGCCCCCGGGACCGGCCCCGCCCGGCCTCTCCCTGAACAGTGTCGAAATAGCGATTCCGGCAGATCGGTTATGATCCCGGGGTCCCCGACCGTCCGATCCTGCCTCAGTCGGGGCGCTCTCCCGAGAAAGACTCGTTCATGGATTTTCTGATCAACACGTTCGCCTTCGTCTTCGCCCTGGGGGTGATCATCTTCGTTCACGAAGCGGGCCATTTCCTGATGGCCAAGATCTTCGACGTCCGGGTGCTGACCTTCTCCCTGGGGTTCGGCCGGAGAATCTGGGGGTTCCAGCGGGGGGAGACCGAATACCGGGTGGCGTGGATCCCCCTCGGGGGTTACGTGCGCCTGGGAGGCGAGAGTCCGGAGGAGGCCACGGGGGATCCCCGAGACTTCCAGGCGAAGCCTCGATGGCAGCGGATCGCGGTCTATCTCGCCGGCCCCGCGATGAACGTGGTCCTGGCGGTGCTCCTGATCGCGGGATTGTTCGTGGGAGGGTACGAGGTTCCCTTCGTCCAGGACATCCCTCCCGTGGTCGGCACCGTGATGGAGGGGGGAGCCGCCGACGAGGCCGGGCTCCGATCCGGAGATCGGATCCTCTCCATCGGCGGGAAGGAGGCCGAGTCGTGGCAGGACGTCTGGATGACCGTCATGGAGTCCCCGGGGGAAGAGCTGTCGCTTCGATTCGAGCGAGGGGGGCGAAGCCGGGAGGTCGTCCTGGTTCCCCGGAAGGCCACGAAGTACGAGTTCGGCGACGCCGGGTTCTATCCCCGGCTCCTGCCCAGGATCGCGGCGATCGAGTCGGAGAGCCCGGCCCAGGAGGCGGGATTCCGGCCGGGGGACCAGGTCCGGAGCGTCGACGGCCGTCCGATGACCAGCATGAGGGAGTTCGTGGAGTACGTCCAGGGTCATCCCGGCGATCCGATTCAGGTCTCCGTTCGCCGGGAGGGAGCGTTCCGGGAGCTCACGGTGGTCCCCGCCGACGAGGGGGGAGTGGGCCGGATCGGGGTCCGGCTCTCGATCTCCCGGGAGTACGGACCGGTGGAGGCGTTTCGACAGAGCCTGCGCTACAACTGGAACGTCACCGTCCAGACCGTGGCGCTGGTCGGGAAGCTGGTGACCCGGGAGGTCCAGGCGAAGAGGACCCTCCACGGGCCGATCGAGATCGCGGCGCTGTCGGGGGAGGCGGCGAGACGGGGGCTTCCGGACCTCCTCCATCTGATGGGTCTGGTCTCCATCAGCATCGCCATCCTGAACCTCCTCCCGATCCCGGTCCTGGACGGAGGCCAGATCACGATCCTCCTGGTGGAGTCGACCCTCCGACGGGATCTTCCGTTGCGGCTCAAGGAGGTGGTCACCATAGTGGGCCTGGTCCTGGTGATGTTGCTCATGGTGGCGGTGATCGCCTTCGACCTGGCCCGGAACTGGCCCTTTGCGGGGGATCCCGGGCCCGGAGCCGCCTCGTCGGCACCGGAGTCTCCGTGATGCCGAGACTTGGAGCCCATGTCTCGGTGGCGGGGGGACTGGAGAGGGCCTTCCCCCGGGCCGAGGAGCTCGGGTGCCGCTCGGCCCAAATCTTCGTCAAGAGCCCGAACCGTTGGCAGGGGCGATCCCTGGAGGAGGACGAAGTGGCGAGGTTCTCCGCCGCCCGCTCCCTCTGGGGGCCGGGACCCGTCATCGCCCACGCCGCCTATCTGATCAATCTCGCCGCCGGGAATCCGGAGGTGTTGGAGCGCTCTCGAGCCGCCCTCCGAGACGAGATCGACCGGAGCCGACGTCTGGGCCTCGATGCCCTCGTCGTCCATCCGGGGGCCCACGTGGGAACCGGAGAGGAGGCCGGTCTGGACACCATCGTGGAGTCGCTGGATCGAGTCCTGGACGCCGTGGACACCGGAGGCTGTCGGCTGCTGCTGGAGAGCACCGCCGGACAGGGCACGGTGCTGGGCCACCGGCTGGAGCAGCTGGAGGAGATTCTGGAGCGGTGCCGAACCAACGAGGCCCTGGGAGTCTGCCTGGATACCTGCCACCTCTTCGCCGCCGGGTATCCGGTGCACGAAGCCGAGGGTGTGCGGGAGCTTCTCGACGAGGTCCTGGCGCGGTTCGGGCCTGAGAAACTGCGGTGCATCCACGTGAACGATTCCCGTCACGGTCTGGGTTCGAGGAAGGACCGCCACGCGAACCTGGGAGAGGGTGAGATCGACGAGGAAGGATTCCGGGCCCTGCTCCGGGATCCACGGATCCAGAGCGTGCCACTGGTGCTCGAGACGCCCCTGGGGGAGGATCGGGAGGGGCACCGCCGAGACCTCCGTCGGCTCCGGGCGTGGCTCGCGGAGTGACGGGTATCCGATGGTATGCTGCCGAACATGTGGCGGAGTCTGGTCCGATGGGGAGTTCGACTCGGCTACGTCGCCGTTCTCGGCGTTCTGTTCGCGCTCTCCTCCTATCTGGCCTTCAGCCTTTTCGTCCGGAGGGGAGTCACCCCGGTGCCGACCGTGGTGGGATCGACCCTTCAGGAGGCGCGTCAGGTCGCGGCGGACCACGGTCTGGAGATTCGCCATCGCCCCGAAGAAGATCGATTCACCGAGGACATCCCTCCGGGGCGGATCCTCGATCAGAGTCCCGGAGCCGGGAGCCTGGCCAAGCGAGGGGGGAGGATCGAGGTCGTGCTCTCCAGAGGCCGGGAACGGGTGGCCGTACCCGATCTCGTGGGACAGCCTCTGCCGGCGGCCCGGGTCACCCTGGCTGCGGCCGGGCTGGACGTGGGAGGAATCCGACAGATCTTCTCGCCCCGTCCCGAGGGGACGGTGGCGACCCAGGACCCTCTGCCCGGGGAGGAGATCGATCGATCGGTCGCCGTCGATCTGTATCTGGTGGCCGAGGATCGCAGGGAAACCTTTCTGATGCCGGATCTGATCGACCGGCCCATCGATTCCGTGCGGCCCTTCTTGGAGAGGAGCGGCTTCCGACTGGGGACGGTGAAGTATGAGCCCTACGAGGGAATCCGGGAACCGGTGGTCCTTCGGCAGTATCCACTGGCGGGACATCCGCTTCGCCGGGGCGAGGTGATCTCCCTCGTGGTGGCAGCGGTCGAGGAGAGCGGAGGCGGGAGGGAGATGTCGTGAAGATCGCCCCTTCGATTCTCGCCGCCGATCTCGCCGACCTCGGCCGGGCCCTGGACGAGTGCGAGGCGGGCGGGGCGGACCTGGTCCACGTAGACGTCATGGACGGGCATTTCGTCCCCAACCTCACCTTCGGTGTCCCGGTGGTAGAAGCCCTGGCCCGGAGGACCTCCCTCCCCCTCGATGTCCACCTCATGGTGGAGAACCCCGGAGAGCTCCTGGCCGAATATCTCGCGGCCGGAGCCACCTGGGTCTCGGTGCAGGTGGAGGTGGTGGATCATCTGGACCGGATCCTGCACCGGATCCGGGACGGGGGAGCCCGGGCCGGCGCGGTTCTGAATCCGGCCACCCCTCTGAACGCCGTGGAGGAGGTCCTGGGCGCTCTGGATTACGTGCTCCTCATGTCGGTGAACCCGGGGTTCGCGGGTCAGGACTTCATCCCCTACGTCCTGGACAAGACGCGACGCTTGCGGGAGAGGATCGACTCCCTCGGTCTCCCGGTGGAGATCGAGATGGACGGGGGTATCGGTCCCGACAACATCGCCGAGGTGGCCGAGGCGGGGGCCGACATCTGTGTCGCAGGATCGGCGGTCTTCGGGTCTCCCGATCCGGTGGCCCGGATGCAGGAGCTCAAGAAGGTCGGAGATTGGTCGAAACGAGCGAGGAGCTCTTCATGAGACGAATGGCAAGACGATTCTGGAGCCTCCCGATTCCGGTCCTTCTGCTGGCACTGCTCTCCGGGAGCGTCGGCTGCGGCAGTGCCCCCAGGGAGGATCCGGTCCTCCGGCTCTCCGCCGAAGAGTCCCTGGCCGAGGGGAAACGGCTCCTGGCCGAGGAGGAGTACCAGGAGGCTCGAAAGTACCTGGAGCACGCCTTCGAGGTGGAGCCCAACTCCGTTGCGGGCCGGGAGGCCCTCCTCCTGGCTGCGGACGCTCTGTACCTGGCCGGAGGGAACCAGAACCTGATCCAGGCCGAGGCGAAGTACCGGGATTTCCTGAATCGCTTTCCCACCAGCGACCGGGCGGCCTACGCCCAGTACCAGATCGGGAATGCCCTCTTCGAAAGGATGGAAAAGCCCGACCGGGATCAGACCCGGACCCACGAAGCGCTGGAGGCGTTTCGGGAGCTGATCCGCGTCTATCCGGCCAACGAGCACGCGACCAAGGCGGAGGAGAAGATCGACGAGATCCGGGCTCGGCTCGCCGAACACGAGTTCTATGTGGCGCATTTCTACTTCCGGTACGGTCTCCCCCGGGCCACGGTGAGTCGGTTGAATTATCTGCTGGAGAACTACCCGGAGTATCCCCAGCTGGACGAGGTCTATTACTATCTGGGACGGGCCCACGCCCGGATGGGCGACCAGGAAGAGGCCACAGACTGGTTCGACAGGTTGCGGGAGGAGTATCCCGGGAGCGAGCTGCTGGCCGAGATTCCCGACGACGAGATGCCCGGAGACGAGACCGACGAGAGCTCGGAGGAGGATGCACGATGAGGACGCGGATCGCCGGGGTCGCACTGCTCGCCCTGGGGGCCTGGTGGTGGATCGGTTGCGCTTCGGGTCTCTCTGCCCCGGGGAAGGAGACGAGAGAGCGGATCGAGCGGCTCCAAGAGCGGGTCGTCGAGCTCCAGCGGCAGGCGGCGGTGAACGAGGTGGAGATCGCTAGATTGCGGGAGAAGGTGGCCGCCCTGGAAGCCGCGCCTGCCGGGGGACGGGCGGCAGAGGCCGGTGCGACGACCGGGGAGAAGCGTCGGTCGGACCGCTCCGTCGTCCTCGTGGAGCCCGTGGAAGAGGAGGCGATCGACGCGCCGCCCGTGCCCTCACCGAGGAAGGCCGAGGCAGAGACGGAGGTTGGCGAGAGGAAGGGCTCCGGGACCGACCCCGGGGACGAGGATCGGATTTCGGGACCGACGGAGGCCGAGCCTCCGGCCCCCGGTGTCGCCGATCGGCCCCTGGGAGCCTCGGCCCAGGCGATCTACGACGAGGCGTACACTCTGTATCACCAGGGTCGCTACCAGAAGGCGGAGGAGGCCTTTCACCGTTTCTTGGAGGAGAATCCCCGGACCGAGCTGTCGGACAATGCCCAGTACTGGATCGGGGCCGCGAGATTCGCCCGGGAAGACCATGCCGGCGCCCTCCGGGCGTTCCGGGAGACCGTCGAGCGCTATCCGGAGGCGAACAAGGTCCCGGATGCCCTCTACAAGGTCGGACAGAGCCTGGAGGCGATCGGGGATCTGGAGGCGGCCCGTGAGGTGTACGAGGACCTCGAGTCCCGATTTCCGACGACGGCGGCGGCGAGCCTCGCCTCCGACCGGCTCGAGGACCTTCGGTGACCGGGCCGGGACGGTTCCGAGGGGGAAAAACCTCAAGTGATGGTTGAACATTGGGGTGCTAAAGCCTTGACAGGCGGGGTTCCGGGGTTGTAGCGTCGACGAGAGATTTCCCACCTGGTGTTGAAGGAGGTCCCACCATGAAACGAATCGTGCCCGGTGCGGTATGGATGCTGGCAGCTTGCCTGATCGCAGGTGCGGGCTGGGCGGCGGACACTCCCCCCCAGGATCTCCACAAGGTCGGGGATCACTGGACGGCGTGGACGCCCCCGACCGAGTTTCCGGAGGGCGCGGAGATCCACGTCATCGAGCCCGGGGACACCCTGTGGGATCTCTCGGCGACATTCTACGGAGATCCCTACCTCTGGCCCCAGCTCTGGGAACGGAACCAGTACATCCTGGACGCACACTGGATCTATCCGGGAGACCCGCTGGTGGTGTCCGTCGAGGTCACGCCGGTGGAAGAGCTCGGGGAGGTCGATCTCGAAGAAGATCGGGAGGAGCCCGGCGAACGACTCCGGTTGGACCGGGGGGTTTCGCCACCGCGCCCCCTGGGGACCGAGTCCGACATCTACTGCAGCGGCTACATCGGTGACCCGAAGGAGGAGTTCGGGTATCGAATCACCGGCTCGGAATACCAGGTGCTCTCGCCGAAGCTCGGCTCCGGATTCGGCGACGAGGCGGGCTACGGAGAGGTGGCGACGGTCAAGTACGACCTGACGCAAGGAGATATCGTCTATGTCGACGGAGGACGAGCAGCGGGCCTGACCCCGGGGTCGGTCTTCTTCATCATGATGCGGGGAGAGTTGGTGCGGAATCCCTCGACGAGAGAGGTGGTCGGGAGGTTCTACGGATATCGGGGGCGGCTCCGGGTGCTCTCCGTGCAGGAAGAGACGGCCATCGGCGAGATCGTGCAGGCCTGCGGAGTCATCCACGTGGACGATGTCCTGAAGCCGTTCGTACCCCAACCGGTGCCCCTGGGCCGACGGAGTCCCCTGAGGCCGGCGAACGCCCCGGTCGCTCCGGAGATCCTGGAGGGAGCGCCGATGATCGTGAAATCCAAGGACGATCAGATCAGTCTCGGCGAGGAGAACGTCGTCTTCATCGACCGGGGACTGGAGGCCGGGATCGCTCCCGGGGACATCTACACGATCTACCGGCCGAATCGACCGGGATTTCCTCCCGTGGTCCTCGGGGAGCTCGCCGTGCTCTCGGTGCACGATCGTTCAGCCGTGGGGAAGATCCTGAAGTCCCGTTACACGGTTCATGTGGGTGATCTACTGAATCCCAAGTGAGCCGCCGGCCTCCGACGGCGGCGGCGGGAATGTCGGGAGGGGCGAGGAAGATTCCCGGCTTTTCCTCGATTCAGGCTCCGCTTCCTCGACTCTGGCCGCTGGCGGAGAGAGGCCGATCGTGACGGGGCAGAACCTGAATCGGCTGCTCTGTCGGCTGGTGGGGGAGCTCGTCGCCCGGGGAGTCCCTCTGGAGCAGGCCCGGAAGCAGTTCGAACGCCAGTATGTGCTCTCAGCCCTGGACGAGCACGACGGTAATCTCACCCGGGCCGCGGAAGCCCTGGGCATCCACAGGAACACCCTGCGAAACAAGATCTCGCCCGAGGACATCCGGAAGCGGAAGGCTTGAGCGAGCGACCGACCCAGGAGTGAAGGCTCGGGGCCGATCGCATTGCCAACCGGTTCCCACGTCGGGCATCAGAGTGTTCTCCGGGTTCGTTGGAACTCTTCCTGGAAGCGGTCGGAGGCGCACCGACGCTCAGAAACTGGCCGCATTCTTGCAAGCTATAGGAATGGAAGGTGTGGACGTGTGTCCGAGCACGTCCCGAGCCACGCCAGATCGGCATAGCGACGTGCCGTTTTCTACCCTCCTACTGATCGATCGATCCCCATATCCGATGTTGGAGAAAACCCTCCAGTTGAGACTCGGCTCCGCCGCGGTCATCGCGTTGCTACTGGTTCTGGTCTGCCCGGAAACTCCCACGACCGCCGCCTCCGACAGCCCGGTGCCGGACCCTCCCTCCGAAAAGGAGCTCCGGCAGCTCCAGGAGCTGGCCGACTGGGTTTTCGGAGAATCTTCGAAGGTCCGCTCCGGTGAGGAGAGACAGGCCCTCGTCCAGTCGATCCGCAACCGAAGGGACACCTTCGAGCTCTTCCGGCGTTACAGCGACGAAGCCAGCCGTCGTCGCCTCCTGGCGGACATTCCCCATGGCGACGCGATTCACGGTGTCGCCCGGGAGCTCGGTGTCGACAGCTTGCTCTTGGTGGCCATGGTCGAGGCGGAATCCAGCTTCGATTCCAGAGCGGTCTCCCGGAGGGGTGCCGTCGGATTGATGCAAGTCCTTCCGGAGACCGCGGCCCAGTTCGGGGAGTTCGATCTCTGGGATCCGGCATCCAACGTGAGGGCCGGGGCCGCATATCTCCGTCATCTGTTGGCTCGCTACGACGGGAATCTGGAGGTCGCCGTGGCCGCCTACAATGCCGGGCCCGGGAATGTCCACCGTTTCGGGGGGATCCCTC
Source organism: Thermoanaerobaculia bacterium (assembly GCA_033722255.1). Classification (GTDB taxonomy): domain Bacteria; phylum Acidobacteriota; class Thermoanaerobaculia; order Multivoradales; family JAIOJS01; genus JAWVZJ01. The sequence goes on from JAWVZJ010000060.1 coordinate 8,049, forward strand.
CCTTTCGGGAGACGACCCGCTACGTTGAGCGGGTTCTATCCCGATACGTCGAGTACCATCGGGAGCTCTGGAGAGAGGAGCGGGAGCTCAGGACCCTCCTGGCCACCGTGGGCAACGACGTGTGAGAGAGCGATCCGGGTGCCGGATCCCTGGGAAGCCCGGTCGGTCGAGTCGCTGTCAATCCTGGCCGGAGGTCGGACTCTCCGCCTTCCGGGCGTCGGGATCGTCGTCCGATCCCTTGAGGCCGTGCCGGAAGTTTCGAATCCCCTGGCCGAGGCCTTTGCCGAGCTGGGGCAGACGAGAGTATCCGAAGAGCAACAGTACGATGGCGAGCACGATGAGGAGCTCGGGGACTCCGAAATTCATGAGTATCCTCCTTGCGGCAGTGCCGCTGAGGAGTTCAGTCTAGCAGAGATTCCAGCAGGGGGTGGCTGCCGGCGATTCCGGTGCGGGATTCCCTTCATCCCGCTCCGTCGGTAGCCAAGAACCGCTCCCACCGAGATCGGAGGGCCGGGACGACGCGGGAGAATTCGGAGAGGTGCGCCATCTGTCGCCAGGCTCGGCGGAGAGTCGGTACGATGAGGTCTTCCCGGACGGGCCGGCCTCTCCGGGATCCTTCTCGGTAGTTGCCGACGGCCTTGACGCAGCGTTGCACGACGGCCCGACGGTAGTCGGCCAGGTCCACGACCGGGACCAGATCCAGGAGACGATCCTCCAGGCCCGGGGACGGAAAGAGGCTGTCGTTGAGGAGGGAGGCGAGATCGTAGGCCGGAGGGGCGAGCCGGAGATCCTGATGGTCCAGCACGACCAGCTTCCGTTGGTCTCGCACCGGCACCAGGTTCCTGACCATGAAATCCCGATGGGCCGGTGCCAGGCCGGAATTCTCCAGGGTGTGGCAAAGGGTGTCGAAGGCGTTGGAAAGTCGGATGGCCCCGGAGGAGCCCTCCTCTACGAGGCGTTCGGGAACCAGGACCGTGGTCCAGGATCTGGCCAGCTCCCGTCGGAGCGCCCGGGAGTCGAGGCGTGGATTGAGGTCGTCGATCTCGGATTCGGGGAGGGTCCGGATCCGCTCGAGATAGTCCAGGGCTCGCTCGTAGAGCTCTCGGAGCCGCTCGGGTTCTGTGGTCCGGAAGCGCTCGAACCAGGTGGACGGACCGGCATCCTCCAGGAGCATCCATCCCTCGGAGCAGCGGGATCGGAGGATCTCCGGCGTTGGAACTCCGACCCGGTCCAGGAGTGCCGACGACCTTCGGAATCGCTCACACTGGGAATGGAGGGAATGCGGGTACACGGTGAGGACCGAGGTGTCGGTCCCGGAGTGGAGGCGCCAGTGGCTTCGCTGGGAGAGGTCGCCGGCGATGGCCTCCACTCGAGAGAAGTGGTAGCCGAGCTCTTCGAGACGGACGAGAGCTTTCCGAATCTCCGGTCCGGGAGTCGAGGTGTCGGTCATGCCCTCTTTCTTATCGCGTCTGCGGACTTCCGAGAAGGGGGCGGACGGTTTGACACCGCCGGAGGGGGGACGGGATAATGAGGAAGTCGAGACTGGAGCAGCGCCTTGAAGCCGCGACTACATCAGATGCTCTCGGATCTCCGTCGGGCTTTGTACGAAGCGATCTCCGAATCGGCGGAGGTTCATCAGAGCTGGCGTCAGCTCCGAGAGGAAGGCTATTCGCTCTCTCTGATGGTGGACTGCAAGCGGGAGGACAGGGAGGAGGGGGAGTCGAGCCCGGTTCCGAGCCTCCCCGACGGAGTGGAGA
>JAWVZJ010000061.1:0-9731 GCA_033722255.1 Thermoanaerobaculia bacterium
CCCCCGGTGCTCGATCTCCTGGATCCGGATTCGATCCGGATCGTGCTTCCGATGGACGAGGTCGATGCCGCCCGGCTTGAGCCCGGCCTCCCGGCCCGGGTCACGGTGGACTCCCATCCCGGCCGGGAGCTCCGGGGGACGGTGGTGGAGGTGGCTCCCTACGTCCTGGACGTGGAAAAGCAGAATCGCACCGTGGAGATCTAGGTCGACCGGGAGGCCCAGGAGATCGCGTCCGGGCTGCTCCCGGGACCCTCCGCCGACGGGGAGGTGATCCTGGAGGTGCACGACGACACCCTCCGGATCCCCACGCAAGCCCTGATCCGGGGCCGGCGGGTCCTGGTGGTCGAGGAAGAAGAGCTCGTGAGCCGGGACGTCGAGGTGGGCCTGAGGAACTGGGACTACACCGAGATCCTCGGCGGCCTGGACGCGGGGCAGCCCGTGGTCACCTCCCTGGCCAAGGAGGGAGTGGAGGCCGGGGCCCAGGTCGTGATCGAGGAGTCCGACGCCGACGACGTCCCATGAGACGATGCCCCTCCCATGGTGCCGGCTCAGGGTTGCCGTGATCCGTCTGGACGGGATCTCCCGAACCTTCGTCGTCGGCGACCAGGAGGTCCACGCCCTGGTGGAGATCACGGAGGAGATCGAGGTTGGAGGGTACGTGAGTCTGATGGGTCCGTCGGGGTCGGGGAAGTCGACTCTGCTCAACATTCTGGGCTGTCTGGATCGTCCGACCCGGGGCTCGTACCGGTTCGACGACCAGGAAGTGCAGGATCTTCCGGACGAGCGGCTGACCGAGATCCGGCGGCACGGGATCGGGTTCGTGTTCCAGTTTTTCCACCTCGTGCCCCGACTGACGGCTGCGGGCAACGTGGAGTTGCCCATGGTCTTCGCCGGAGTCGACCGGTCGGAGCGTCGACGGAGGGTGAACGAGGCCCTGGCCAGCGTGGATCTCACCGATCGGGCTCATCACCGGCCGGATCAGCTCTCCGGGGGACAGCGCCAACGGGTGGCGATTGCGCGGGCGACGGTGATGCGACCCCGGGTGATCCTGGCCGACGAGCCTACCGGAAACCTGGATACGGCGTCCGGTCGCCAGGTGATCCAGGTCCTGGAGCGTCTGAACCGGGAGGGGATGACCCTGATCGTCGTCAGCCACGATCCGAACGTGGCCCGTCGGGCATCCCGGGTGCTGATCCTGGTGGACGGCCGGGTCGAGAGGCGGCTCTCCGGGGAGGAGATCCGCCCGGGAATCCGGCCCTTCGAAGAGAGAGGGGAAGAGGAGGACGCCCAGGAGCCCGGAGCGTCGGAGTGAGCCCCTTCGAGGTCGTGAGGTTCGCCGTCCGCGCCCTGACGGCCCATCGACTCCGGAGCCTGCTGTCGTTGCTGGGGATGACCATCGGAGTCGGGGCGGTGGTGGTTCTCACCGCCCTGGGAGAGGGAGCTCGGCGCTACGTGGTGGACGAGTTCGCCAGCATCGGTACGAACCTGGTGATCGTGGTGCCGGGCAGGACCGAGACCGTTGGGTCTCTTCCGGGGGTGGGAGGGGCGCCCCACGACCTGACCCTGGAGGATGCCCGGGCCCTGAGGAGGGAGGTTCCGGAGCTGAAGCGCCTGGCGCCGATCGCCATGGGACAGGAGGACGTCTCCCACCGACAGCGAAGTCGCCAGGTGGCGGTCGTGGGAACCACCGGGCCCTATCTCGAGATGCGGCGGTTGGAGATGGCCCGGGGGCGTTTCTTGCCCGAGAGCGAGCTCGAGCGTGGCAGCTCGGTGGTGGTTCTCGGCGACGCTGTGGCCCGGGAGCTGTTCCCGTTCTCCGACCCGCTGGGGGAGATCGTCCGGGTCGGGGAATGGCGGATGAAGGTGATCGGGGTCCTGGCCCCCCGGGGGGTTCAACTCGGTGTGGATCTCGACGAGGTGGCGATCGTTCCGGTGTCCACGGCCATGAGTCTCTTCAATCGGAGCTCTCTGTTCCGGATCGTCCTGGAGGCCCGGAGGTCGGAGGATCTGCAACGGGTCGAGGAGCGGGCGGTAGAGGTCCTGACGTCGCGTCACGGAGAGGAGGACGTGACCGTCCTGACCCAGGAGGCGGTACTGGCCTCCTTCGAGGAGATCCTCACGGCCCTGACCCTGGCCGTGGGTGCCATCGGTGCCATCTCCCTTGCCGTGGCCGGGATCGGGATCATGAACGTGATGCTGGTGTCGGTGGCGGAGCGGACCCCGGAGGTGGGGCTGCTCCGGGCCCTCGGGGCCCATCGCCGCCAGGTCCTGAGTGTCTTCGTGGTGGAGGCCGGTCTCCTGTCCCTGGCCGGGGGAATCTGTGGGCTGGCGCTGGGCTGGGTCGGCACCGGGATCCTGACCGAGGTCTTCCCGGCCTTTCCGGCCCGACCCCCGGTCTGGGCGGTGGCTGCGGCCCTGGGGACCGCCCTGGTAGTGGGAACCGTGTTCGGGTTGCTGCCGGCTCGACGGGCCAGCCGTCTCGATCCCGTGGCCGCCCTCTCGAGGACCTGAGTCGTGACCCGGGACCTGCTCCGCCTCGCAGTCGCCGCCGTCAGAGCCCATCGGCTCCGATCCTTCCTCTCCATGCTGGGGATCGCCATCGGGGTCGCGGCGGTGATCCTCCTGACCTCCATCGGCGAGGGGATCCATCGGTTCATCCTGGAGGAGTTCAGCCAGTTCGGCACCAACATCATCGCCATCAACCCGGGGAAGTCGGAGACGGTGGGGGTGCCCGGAGTCCTGGGGGGCACGACCCACAAGCTGACCATCGACGACGCCCTGGCCTTGGAGCGGCTGCCGGCGGTGGAGTTCGCGGTGCCGGTGAGCTTCGGTACGGGCAGCGTCGAGCACGGGGGCCGGAGTCGGGCCGTGAACATCTACGGCGTCACACCGGAGATCACCGAGGCCTGGAAGTTTCGTCCCCGCGTCGGGAGCTTCTGGCCCGGAGGGAATCCACGGCGCTCCCAGTCCATGGCCGTGCTCGGGGTGACCCTGAAGCGGGAGCTGTTCGGCGACGCCAATCCCCTCGGGGAGTTCGTCCGGATCGGCGGCGGGCGCTTCCGGGTGGTGGGGATCATGGAGCCGAAGGGCCAATTCCTGGGGATCGACATGGACGACAGCGCCTACATCCCGGTGGCCTCGGCCCTCACCCTCTTCAATCAGGACGAGCTCCTGGAGATCGACGTGTTCTTCACCCAGGACGAGGACACGGTGGTGGAGCAGGTCCGACGAGCCCTGGCCGAGCGTCACGGGGGAGAGGAAGACTTCACGATCACGACCCAGGCGGCCATGCTCGAGGTTCTGGGCAATGTCATGGACATCGTCACCATGGCCGTGGGGGGAATCGCGGGCGTTTCCCTGCTGGTGGGCGCGGTGGGGATCCTGACCATGATGTGGATCGCGGTGGGGGAGAGGACCCGGGAGATCGGGCTCTTCCGGGCCCTGGGAGCCACCCGACGGCAAGTACGGTGGGTCTTCCTGGTGGAGGCGGCCCTCCTGGCCGCTCTGGGAGGCGCCGGAGGCCTGGCCGGAGGGTTGGGCCTGGGAGCGTTTCTCAGGCGCCTGATTCCCGGCCTTCCGTTCCATACTCCGGCTGGATTCGTAATCGCGGCCCTGGTGGTGAGCGCCGGCACCGGGCTCGCCGCCGGGGCCCTGCCGGCCCGGAGGGCGGCCTCCCTGGATCCGATCGAGGCCCTCCAGACGGAGTGAAGGCCCGGCGATTCGGAAACGACACCGTGCTGACGGAGACGGCGGGTCGGAGGGAGGAGTGGGGTTAGAATGGCGCCGATGGCCCGAGAGGCTCCCCTGATCTTCGCTCCCGGTTCCGGTCGTGCGCTCGGAGAGAGAGTGGCGTCGGAGATGGGCCTGGAGCTCTCGGAGCTCGAGGAGCGGGACTTCGACGATGGCGAACACAAGATCCGGCCCCTGGTGACGGTCCGGCGCCGGGAGGTGTTCGTGCTTCATTCCCTGGCCGGCGACGAGGGGGAATCGGTGAACGACAAGCTCTGCCGGTTGTTGTTCTTCCTCGGGGGGCTGCGGGATGCCGGGGCCCACCGGGTGACGGCGGTCGTGCCCTACCTCTGCTACTCCCGGAAGGACCGGAAGACGAAGACCCGGGATCCGATCACCACCCGGTACGTCGCGCAGCTCCTGGAGGGAGTGGGGACGGACTCGGTGGTGACCGTCGATGTGCACAACCTGGCCGCGTTTCAGAACGCCTTCCGGAGACCGACGGAGCACGTCACGGCCCGCCCCCTCTTCGTGGAGGCTTTGCTGGACGAGATCCGGGACGAGGAATACGACGGTCTCGTGGTGGTCTCCCCGGACGCCGGAGGCGTCAAGAGGGTGGAGCAACTCCGTCAGGCCCTGGCGGAGGCCCTGGAGAGGGAGATCCCTTCCGCTTTTCTGGAGAAATTCCGGAGCGAGGGGGTGGTCTCGGGGAAGGCGGTGGTGGGACCGGTGGAGGGGAGGACCGCAGTCATGTTCGACGACCTGATCAGCAGTGGGGGGACCCTCCGGAGGGCGGCGGAGGCGCTTCGGGACCGGGGAGCCCGCCGGGTCGTGGCCGCAGCCACCCACGGAGTGTTTTCCCCGGGGGCGGAGGAGAACCTGGGTTCGGAGTCCCTGGAGAGGGTCCTGATCACCGATACCGTGTCGCCGGGTTGGATCAGCGAAGATCTCCTCGAGCGGAAGTTCCGGGTGCTGGAGATCGCGCCCGTCCTGGCCCGGGCCCTCCGGGGGATCCACGCCGGGGACTCGATCCAGGAGATCCTCGGCCGCTCCTGATTCCGGGGTAGCCGCCAATCGCCGAGCGAGGAAGCCCTGCCGTTTGCTATCCGTGGGCGGCTTCCAGGTACTCCTCGGCTCGGGTCCGCCAGTGCTCCCGGTCTTCGGCCTCTTCGTCGTCCAGGTGCCAGAGGGCGACCTGCGCCCGTAGACAGCAGTGTTGGGCCCGGTAGAAGGCGAGGAGGCTTCCCGGGATCCGGTCTCCGGTCCGCTCCTCGTACTGCTCGAAGATCCGCTCTCCGACCCAGGGAGAGCCCAGACGTTCGCACTCCAGGGCCAGGAAGCTCAGATCCGAGGCCGCGTCGAGAATTCGCAGGGAGCGATCGAACTCGAGACAGTCGATCACCACGGGAGGATCTTCCAGACAGACATGCTCGGGGCGGAGATCGCCGTGGGCCTCCACGACCCGGCCGGCGAGGACCCGGTGGTCGAAGAGCTCCGGTTTCCGCTGGACGAAGTCGAGCAGCTTCCGGATCAATGGCACGACTCGGTCCCTCTCCATGGCGAACACGGGTCGAAGAAGCTCGTCGTGGCACTCCTCGAGGGAGCGCCGGAGCTTGGATCGGTAAGCTTCCGGTGTCACCGGCTCGGGCTCGGCCCCGGTGTAGAAGCCGGAGAGCAGCTCGGCTAGGCGGTCGACCTCCTCTCGGCGAGTCTCTCCGCGGCGAATTCGGGCATCCAGCATCCGGTCCTCGGCAAGGCGACGCATCTTCACCACCCACTCGACGACGGTGCCCTCGTCCTCGAGCCGGAGGTCTCCGTTCTCGTTCCGGGCCAAGGGCACGACGTCCAGATAGACGTCGGGGGCCAGCCTGCGGTTGAGACGCAGCTCCTGTCGGCAGTCCTCTCGCCGGGCCTCCAGGGTGGAGAAATCCAGGGACCGGGTCCGGGTCGGCTTCTTCATCTTCCAGGCGTGGTGGTCGGTGAGGGCGACCCAGGCCATGTGGGTCTCTTTCCACCGGATCTCCGAGACCACGACCGAGTCGGGATAGGAGTCGCTGTCCTTCAGGGCCCGGATCTTCGACTGTAGCGAGACTTGGTGGACCGCTGTCGAGTCTTGCGCCTCCATGCCGTACCTCCCGTTCCTCCCCATCCTCCCACATCGACGGTGAATCGGTCGACCGCGGTTGCCGGTGGAGGACGGCTACACTGTCCGCCGCCACTCGATCCCGGAACCGTCCCCGTGAGTACCTCCTCCACCACCGAGAGCCACCGACGAGCCCTGCTGTGGTGGTTGGTGGCGCTGGTGACACTGGCGGTCCTGGGAGCCGTTTGGAGGTGGACGCCCCTGGGGGAGTGGATCACCCACCAACGGCTGGTGAGCTGGAGTCTCCTCGTGGATCCCGGCTGGCCCCGGGCCGCAGCCTCGATCGGGGCCTTCGTCGTGGGCTCGCTGCTCATGATTCCCCAGACCGTCCTGGTGCTGGCGGCGGGCCTGGTGTTCGGGCCGCTCCGGGGCGCCCTCTACGGGTACGTCGGCACCCTCGTCGCGGCGGCGGCCACCTATCTCGTGGGCTGGCTCCTGGGGAGCCGAGCCATGAGGGGCTTCCAGGGCTCCCGAGTGGAACGGGTGAGCCGATACCTGGCCGAGCGGGGCATCCGGACGATGTTCCTCATCGGTCTGCTGCCGCTGGCGCCCTTCGCCCTGGTGAGCCTGGCCGCCGGCGCCTCTCACATCCGGTTCCGGGACTTTTTCATCGGAACCGCCCTGGGGGTGGGCCCTGGAATTCTCGTGGTGGCCGGCTTCGGGGGACAGCTCCGGCGCGTGGTGCAGAACCCTACTCCGGGTCAGGTGGCTCTGATGGTGCTTCTGGCCGTGATCCTGGTGGTGATGGTCTTCTACGGCCGACGGCTGGTCGGACGATTCTTCGACGGGTCGAGCTCGGAGGAGTAGTCACTCCGCCTCGAGGGCTTCGGCCGTCTTCCCCGGGCCCGGTCCCTCGACGCCGTAGAAGCTTCCCCGGAACAGGCCCTTTTCACCGTCACCGGCCTTGGTGATCTCCACGGCGCACACCTTGTACTCGGCGGTTCCGGTCACGGGCTCGCCGACGTCGTTGGTCAGGACGTTGGCCCGGGCCTCGGCGAAGTGGAGTGGCATCCAGCAACAGCCGGGACGGACCTGCCTGGAGACGAGTGCGCGGACCGTGACCGAACCACGGCGGCTGGCGACTTCGACCCGGTCACCGTCCTCGATCCCCCGGCGCCGGGCGTCCCGGGGATGGATCTCCACGAAGGGCTCCGGTTGCTTGGCGGCGAGACCGCTCTCCCGCCGGGTCTGGGTGGCGGCGTTGTAGTGGTAGAGGGTGCGGCCGGTGGAGAGGATCAGGCCGTACTCCTCGGAGGCGCACTCCATGGAGGGACGGTACTCCACGGCCTGGAAGAGTCCCTTACCCCGGAGGATCTTGCCGTCCTCGTGCAGGTACTTCGTTCCCGGGTGGTCCGGGGTGGGGCAGGGCCACTGGATGCCGGTCATCCCCTCGTGGGTCTCGGTCTCGATCCGCTCGTGGGAGATGCCCGAAAACTTCGGGGCGTCCCGGACCATCTCCGCGTAGACCTCCGCCGGGGTCTCGAAATCCCAGTCGGCTCCGGAGGCGTTGGCGAGATCCCGGAGGATCCGCCAGTCCGCCCTGGCCTGCCCCGGGGGCTCCACCGCCTTCCGGACCTTCTGGACCCGGCGCTCGGAGTTCGTGAAGACCCCCTCCTTCTCGGCGTAGACGGTGGCCGGGAAGATCACGTCGGCGAACCGGCAGGTTTCGTTGAAGAAGGCGTCCTGCATCACCACGAGCTCGAGCTCGTTGAAGCCCTCCTCGATCTTCAGGGCGTTGGGCTCGGAGAGAACCAGGTCCTCGCCCATGACGAAGACGCCCTTGATCTCGTCGCCCAGGGTCTTCATCATCTCGTTGAGATTCAGCCCGGGATCGGGCGAGAGGGGGACTCCCCACGACTCCTCGTACTTGGCCCGAACCTCCGGGTCCTCGACCCGCTGGTACCCGGGATAGAAAACCGGCGAGGCGCCGGCGTCGTTGGCTCCCTGGACGTTGTTCTGGCCCCGGAGGGGATTCATTCCCGCGGACTCCTTGCCCAGGTGTCCGGTCATCAGCACCAGGTTGGCCAGGGCGTAGACGTTGTCGGTTCCGTGGGAGTGCTCGGTGATCCCCAGGGTGTAGTAGATCCCGGCCTTCTCGGTGGTGGCGTAGCGGCGGGCGGCCCAGCGGATGTCCTCGGCGGGGACACCGGTGACCCTCTCCGCCTCCTCCGGGGTGTAGTCCCGGACGGTTTCACGGACCTCTTCGAAGCCCTCGGTGTTCTTCTCGATGAACTCCTGGTCGTGGAGCCCCTCGGTGACGATCACGTGGGCCATGGAGTTCAGCAACCAGACGTCGGTTCCCGGTTGGAGCTGCAGGTGCCGCTCGGCCAGGGTGGTCATCCAGATCGCCCGGGGATCGGCCACCACCAGGGTGGCGCCGCGGTGGATAGCCCGCTTCATCTCCATGGCGATGATCGGATGGGCCTCGGAGGTGTTGCTCCCGATGACGAAGAGGAAGTCGGCGTTCCGAATCTCGCCGATCGAGTTCGTCATCGCCCCGGCTCCGAACGTGGTGACCAGACCGGCCACCGTCGGAGCGTGTCAGGTGGCGGCGCATTGATGGACGTTGTTCGTCCCGTACACCGCCCTCGAGAGCTTCTGGACCAGATAGTTCTCCTCCACCGTGCACCGGGAGGAGGAGACGAAGCCCAGGGAGTCGGAGCCGTGGCGCTCCTGGACGCCCCGGAGCCCTTGGGCGGCCCGCTGGAGGGCCTCCTCCCAGGAGGCCTCCCGCAGGTCGCCGGCCTCGTCCCGGACCAGGGGGACCGTGATCCGGTCCTCGTGATCGATGAAGTCGTAGGCGAAGCGTCCCTTCACACAGAGGTTGCCGTCGTTGGTGGTCGTGCCCGGGGGTGGACTGGTGATCTTGACCACTCGGCCCCGGCCGTCGTTGGCCTCCCGGTCCACGTTGAGATCGATCTGGCAGCCTACGCCGCAGAAGTTGCAGGTGGAGCGGACCTTCTCCAGCTCCCGCTCCGGCTTCTCGTCCCGGACCAGGGGCATCTTCTCGGTCATGGCTCCGGTGGGACAGACGTCGATGCAGCCGCCGCAGAGCTCGCAGGTCGTGTCCAGCAGACCCTCGCCGTCGGCGGTGAAGATCGTGGTGTCCGGGCCCCGGCCGGCCAGGGTGATGGCCGAGACCGACTCCACCTCCTCGCAGTAGCGGACGCACCGGTTGCAGAGGATGCAGGCCTCGGGATCGAAGTGGACGTAGGGATTCTCGTCCTCGGGCCGGGCGGCCCGCAGGGGCTCCATCCGGCCCCAGTCCCGAGGCGCGTCGTGGCGGTCCGCCAGCTCCAGGAGCTCGTTCGGACCGAGCCGCTCCGCCTTCTCCCGGTCCTGGAGGTGGTCGGTGAGGTAGAGGGCCAGCAGGGCCTTCCGGTGCCGGTCGATCCGGTCGTTCTCGGTCTTCACCACCAGGCCGTCCTGGGCCGGGGTGGCGCAGGCCGGGGGCATCCGCCGCCATCCGTCCACCTCCACCAGACAGGTCCGGCAGGACCCCATGGGCTCCAGGCGGTCGTCGTGACAGAGGGTGGGGATCCGGGCTCCCTCCCGGCGGGCCACGTCCAGGAGGGTCTCGCCGGGTTCGAGCTCCACCGTACGGTCGTCCAGAATCAGGGTCTTCCGGGCGTCTTCTTTCGGCGTGTCGTCTCTCGTGCTCATCTCGACCTCGTCTCGGTTTCGATCTTGGTCTCGGTCATCTATCGCCTTCCGTCGCTCAAGATTCGAATTCCTCCGGAAAATGCTCCAGGGCGCTGGTGAGGGGGAGGGCCGCCGCCTGGCCGAGGCCGCAGATCGATCCCTCGTTCATCTCCCAGGCCACCTCGGCGGCGTGGGCCAGCTCCGCCGCCTCGCTTCC
>JAWVZJ010000062.1:0-9714 GCA_033722255.1 Thermoanaerobaculia bacterium
CCCCAGGTGGCCTTGGCCATGTTGCACTCGCAGCAGCAGGTGGCGGCGGTGAACTGGGAGCAGCAGGGCGCCGGCAGGGCGTCCAGGGCCTCGAACCGGACCTTCTCCTGCTCCGGGGTGAGCTCGATGGTCCGATACCGGGCCAGGAAGCGCTCCGTCTCCTCCCGGTCCCCGGTGAACCGACCCTCCTCCTCGGCGCGGGAGGAGACCTGCGCGGAGGGATCGTCGCCGGTCGACCCGGCGCTCGCGACCAGGATTCCCGTCGTCCCCGCGAGGACGAGGAGAGCCGCGACGATCAGGGCTCCGCCGGTGAATCCAGGGGCTCGGTGGTTTCGAAAATGCTCCTTCATGATTTCGACTCTTTCTGGTTGGTTCCTGTGCATCTCGTGGTCGTGCGGGTGGTCGAGAATGGCTCCCTCGGGATGCCCGACGGCGTCTCCCGGGGATCCGGCTCCGTCAGCCGGAGACGATCTCCCCGCACCGGGCCATCTCCTGCCCGTAGTAGGGATTGGTGATCTCCTGGTCCGATGGCTGGAGCCAGGAGCGCTTCTTCATGGGGCAGAAGGCCACGTCGGGTCCCTGTCCCGCGTCCTGACGCCACCGGACGAGGGGCTTGGAGAGCTCGTAGAAGGCGTTTCGGCCCGCGTCCAGATCTCCGGCCTTCTCGAGCTTCTGCGCCGCGGCGACGATCGCCTTCAGGTCCTCGTCTCCGGGGATCGTCTCCCCGGAGGCGTCTCGGAGCTCCTCGACCCGCTCCCGAAGCGTCGCCGCCGCCCTGGGGACACCGTCCAGCGAGTCGCTCACCAGGGCCTCCCGGATCTCCTCGTAGGGCTTCATCACCTCGTCCAGAGCTCCGTCACCGGCCAGGGCGGGAGGGGAAAGGATGCCTGCCAGCAGCAGGGTGGCTGCCAGAATCGTGCAATGTTTCATGTCTCGTTTCTCCTGTCGTTCGGTCTCGATCGGAATCGATCCGGTTGGTTGGCAGAAGCTCGATCCATCGCTCGCGGGTCGCTCCCGGGCAGGGAGAGATCCGGAGGCGGCCGATCGCGCGTCCGTTCACTTGCTTCAGTCCAGGGCCTCGGAATCCTCCTCTCCGGTGCGGATCTTGATCGCCCGCTCCACCGGGGTGACGAAAACGATGCCGTCCCCCTTGTAGCCGGTCCGGGCGGCCTCCGAGAGGACCCGGATCAGTCGATCCGCCGCCTTCTCCTCGCAGACCACCTCCACCTTGGCCACCTCCGGGGTTCGGCCCACCTCGCTGGGGGCCAGGGTGAAGGAATAGGGGTCGTAGCCGTAGCCCACGCCGTGGACCCGGGACACGCTGATGCCGGGCGCGCGGGCATCCTCCAGGGCCCGGACCACCTCCTCCACCTGACTGGTTCGCACGAACGCTTTCAGTGACTTCACGGATTCCTCCCTTCGTCGTTCACCGGCGTGACCTGCAGGACGAGTGACAGCTCATGCCGAGAATCAACCAGCTCGGCCCCCGGCGTGGACATCTCATACCCATGAGTGGACAGGTCATGCTCGGGTCCGGCGAGCGCCATCGACCCCGGAGAGATCCGTGTCTCGTCAGGTCAGATCGCATGCTCCGTGTTCCCGTCCCGGGAAGCCGTACCGGACCAGAGCTTCCCGCAGGACTCGTCACGGCGCTCAACGTCACTCCACGTCCCGCCGACCTGGGAGCTCCGACACCACCTGCGAAGCGGTGCGGGCTCCTAATTCCGTGACTCAACCGCTGCTCCTCCCGCTTCACGCCTCCTGCCTCACGCCTCCACCTCCTCCCGGTCCGGAAACAGCGGCCCCTTCTCCACCTTCAGGGAGCGCCAGAGGAAGTAGATGGCCGGGAAGACGAGGAGCTCCCCCAGGAAGGAGGTCACTACTCCCCCCACCATCGGGGCGGCGATCCTGCGCATGACGTCGGCCCCGGTCCCGGTGGCCCAGAGGATCGGAACCAGGGAGAAGAGGATGGCGCAGACCGTCATCATCTTGGGCCGGATCCGCTGCACGGCACCGTGGTCCACGGCCTCGGCCAGATCGGCGTAGGTCGCCATCCGCCCTTCCCGGCTCCAGCGCTCCCAGGCGATGTCCAGGTAGAGGAGCATCACCATGCCGGTCTCCGCCGCCAGCCCGGCCAGGGCGATGATTCCCACCCACACCGCGATCGACCAGTTGTAGTCGAGCCACCAGAGGAGCCAGACCGAGCCCACCAGGGAGAAGGGCACCGCCAGGAGGACGATGGAGGTCTTGATCACCGACTTGGTGTGGAAGTAGAGGATCAGGAAGATCAGGGCCAGGGTCAGGGGCACGATGAGCATCAGCCGGGCCCTCGCCCGCTGCATGTACTCGTACTGGCCGGACCAGAAGAGGGTGTACCCGGCCGGGAGCTCCACCGCCTCCGCCACCTCCTTCCGGGCGTTCTCCACCCAGGTGCCCACGTCGATTCCCCGGAGATCCACGTAGACCCAGGCGTTGGGACGGGCGTTCTCCGATTTGATTCCCGGGGGGCCTTGCCGGAGCTCGATCTCGGCGAGCTGGCCCAGGGGGACCTGTCCCCCGGCGGGGGTGGCCACCAGGATCTGCTCCAGGTCCTTCGGGCTGTCCCGGAGCTCCCGGGGATAGCGGAGGTTGATCGGGTACCGCTCGAGACCCTCCACCGTGGTGGAGACGTTCATCCCCCCGACGGCGGTCTGGATCACGTCCTGGACGTCGCCGACGGTGAGCCCGAAACGGGCCGCCGCCGCCCGGTCGATGTCGAAGTCGAGGTAGGAGCCCCCCATGACCCGCTCGGCGTAGGCGGAGAGGGTCCCTTCCAGGGGCTTGACCACCGCCTCCACCTCCTTGGCCAGGCGCTCGAGCTCCTCCAGGTCCGGACCGGCGATCTTGATCCCCACCGGGGTCTTGATCCCGGTGGAGAGCATGTCGATCCGGGTCTTGATCGGCATGGTCCAGGCATTGGTCAGACCCGGGAACTGGATGGCGGCGTCCATCTCCTGGACCAGCTCGTCCTTGGTCATCCCCTCCCGCCACTCCTCGGGATCCTTCAGGATGATCGTGGTCTCGATCATGGAAAGGGGCGCCGGATCGGTGGCCGTGTCCGCCCGGCCGACCTTCCCGAAGACCGATTCGACCTCCGGGAAGCTCCGGATGATCTTGTCCGTCTGCTGGAGAATCTCCTTGGCCTTGGTGATGGAGAGCCCCGGGAAGGTGGTGGGCATGTAGAGGAGGTCCCCCTCCCAGAGGGGAGGCATGAACTCCGAGCCGATCTGCTGCATGGGGACCAGGGTGACCAGGAGGACCACCACCATCCCCGCCACGACCCACCACCGCCAGCGGAGGGCGACGTTCAGCACCGGAGTGTAGAGGAAACGGAGGAACCGGGAGACCGGATGGCTCTCCTCGCTGTGAATCTTCCCCCGGACGAACCAGTACATGAGCACCGGCACCGCGGTCACGGACAGGATGGCGGCCATGGCCATCGAATAGGTCTTGGTGAAGGCCAGGGGCTTGAAGAGCCGGCCCTCCTGGGCCTGGAGGGTGAATATCGGCAGGAAGGAGACCGTGATCACCAGGAGGGTGAAGAACAGCGTCGGTCCCACCTCCTGGGCCGAGCGGAGGATGATCTCGAAGTGGGAGCGCTCCTCCTTCCACTCCTCGTAGTGCTTGTGGGCGTTCTCCACCATGATGATGGCCGCGTCCACCAGGACGCCGATGGAGATGGCGATCCCCCCCAGGGACATGATGTTGGCCCCCAGCCCCTGCATCTTCATGACGATAAAGGCCAGCAGGATGGAGACCGGGATGGAGAAGATGGCCACCAGGGCCGAGCGGAAGTGGAAGAGGAAGACCAGGCAGACCAGGGAAACGACGATGAACTCCTCGATCAGGGTGTGGGTCAGGGTCTCGATGGAGCGCTCGATCAGCCCGGTCCGGTCGTAGGCCACGGAGATCTCCACGTCCTCGGGGAGCCCCTCCTTCAGCTCGGCCAGGCGCTCCTTGGTCCGCTCGATGGTGGAGAGGGTGTCGGCGCCGGACCGGACGACCACGATCCCGCCGACGGTCTCGCCCTCGCCGTTCCACTCGGCCAGACCCCGACGGATCTCCGGCCCCATGGTCACGTGGCCCACGTCGGAGACCAGGACCGGGACCCCTCCGGGACCGGAGCCCAGGACCACGTTTTCCAGATCCTCGAGCTCCTGGACGTACCCCCGGCCCCGGACCATGAACTCCCGCTCCGACATCTCCACCAGCCGGCCGCCGACGTCGATGTTCGAATCCTTGATGGCCATCTTCACGTGCTTCAGCGGGATGTCGTAGGCCCGGAGCCGGACCGGATCCACCTCGATCTGGTACTGGCGGACGAATCCCCCCACGGAAGCCACCTCCGAGACCCCCTCCACGGAGGAGAGCCCGTATTTCAGATACCAGTCCTGCATGCTCCGCAGGTCGGCCAGGGAGCGTTCCTCGGAGTTCAGGACGTACATGAAGGCCCATCCCACTCCGGTGGCGTCGGGGCCGAGCTGGGGCGTCACGCCCTCGGGGAGCTGGCCGCCCAGGCCCGAGAGGTACTCCAGGACCCGGGAGCGGGCCCAGTAGAGATCGGTCCCGTCCTCGAAGATGACGTAGGCCAGGGAGAACCCGAAGAAGGAGTACCCCCGGACCACCTTGGCGTAGGGGACGGCCAGCATCTTGGAGGTGATCGGATAGGTGACCTGGTCCTCGACGACCTGGGGCGCCTGCCCCGGGTACTTGGTGTAGACGATCACCTGGACATCGGAGAGATCCGGGATGGCGTCCACCCGGGTCTCGCTCACGGCCCAGACTCCTCCCAGGATGGAGAGGACGAGCCCCACCACCACCAGGAGCTGGTTTCGAAGCGACCATTCGATCAGCCGATTCAGCATCGTTCATCTCCTCCCGGGCATCGAAACCGGCATCAACCGTGGTCCCCGTGGCCGGAGGCCTCCTCCGGGGACGAGTCCCCCGGAGCCGGCTCCTCCGGCTGGCCCTTCCTCCGGGCGGCGAGCATCTTCTGGATCGCCTCCTGGAGCTTCGACTCGGAGTCCAGCAGGAACTGGGCCGAGGTCACCACCCGCTCCCCCTCCCGGATCCCCTCCAGGACCTCCACGTAGTGACGGCCCTCGTGTCCCAGGACGACCTCCCGGGGGGTGAAGCTCCCCTCCCCGGTCTGGACCAGGACGATGTTCCGCAATCCGGTCCGGAGGATGGCCAGGCTGGGGACGGCGATCGCGTCCCGGGCCGCCCGGGGCTCGAAGATCACGGTGGCGAACATCCCGGACCGGAGCTTCCCCTCCGGGTTCGGGACCTCGAGCTTCACCCGGAGCGTCCGGGTCTTCTCGTCGAAGGCCGGCTCCAGGAAACGCACCGTGCCGTGGAAGGTCTCCCCGGGAAAGTAGGAGAGCTTCATCTCCGCCGGAGTCCCCTCGGAGATCCAGGCCACCTGGTCCTCGAAGACCTCCACCGAGAGCCAGAGGGTGGAGATGTCGGCGATGTGGAAGAGCTCCATGCCCGGCTTCACCGCCATCCCCTCCAGGCCCGGCATCCGCTTCATGATCAGTCCCGAGGCCGGGGCGGTCACCGTCAGGGTCCGGAAGACCTCGCCCTCCTCCTCGAGCTCGGCGATCTGCCGGTCGGAGATGTCCCAGTACCCGAGGCGGGTCCTGGCCGCGTCCACCAGGCCCTCGGCCCGGCGACGGCTCTCCCCGGGGGCGTCCTGCATCCGCCGGGCGAAGTCCAGGGCCGAGAGGAGCTCCTGCTGGGTCTGGACCAGCTCCGGGGAGTAGACCTCCAGCAGAGGCTCTCCCCGCCGGACCGGCTCGCCCACGTAGTTCGCGTAGGCCTTCTCCACCCAGCCGGCGTACTTGGTGGTCACCGAGACCATCCGCTCCTGGTCGTACTCCAGGTACCCCACGGTCCGGATCGGGTGGGCCAGGTCCCGGCGGTCCACGACCTCGGTCTGGACGTTCATGTTCTGGACCACGGAAGGATCGATGCGGACCGTGGCCCCGCTTCCCGGGGCCTGGTTGGCGTAGACCGGGATGTAGTCCATCCCCATCTCGTCCTTCGTGGGCTCCGGGGAGGTGACCTCCGGGTTGTGGGGATGCTGGTAGTAGAGGATCTCCCGGTCTCCTCCCGCCTCGGAGACTCCCGAGCCCCCGCCGGACGCGATCTCGGTGTCCCCGGTCTCGACCGGGACCAGGGGTCGACCGTCGATGGGACACTCTCCGGGCTCGCTCTCGGTGACGAAGGGGTGCTCTTCGCAGGTCCACTCCGTGATCCCTTCGGCCGACGCCCCGTGGTCGTGACCGTCCCCCTGCCCCAGGGGAACCAGGTCCATCCCGCAGATCGGACACTGGCCCGGCTCCTCCTGGATCACGTTCGGATGCATGCCGCAGGTCCAGAGCTCGGCGTCGGCGGTGGCGGGGGCGGTCTCGGCGGAGGTCGCGGATCGGCCGGCGTCCTCGGCCCCCAGAGCGCTCTGGATCCAGGTGTCCGCCGGATGCAGGCCGAAGGGATCGGCCACCAGGAACAGGGTCACCACCACTCCCAGGAGCACCCATCCCAGGGTGGTCAGGATCCTTCGGGTCCGGGAGGGGCCGGCGGCAGCGGTCTCGTACTCTTCGGATGGGAACGTCATGAGGGGTCTCCCTCTGTCGTGACCGGGGATTCCCCGGTCCGGATGTCACGGATCGTCGTCGTGTGGTTCGATGGGTCGGTCGAGGTGTCGTCGGTGCCTTCGTCGATTCCTTCCGGGCTCGTCCGGTCGGACCGGTCGGCACCGTCCGGAGAATCATTCGGCCCCGGTCTCGGGCTCGAGAGATCCCCGTCCCCGAGGGACGCCGCCACGGCTCCTTCCAGACGGGCCCGGGTCACGGCCCAGTCGGTCCGGGTCCGGGCGGCGGCGATCCGGACCTGGAACAGGACGTGCTCGGCGTCCAGGATGTCCAGGGCGTTGAGCTTCCCCGTGGTGTAGGCCGCCTCGGTGGAGCGGAGGGCCTCCTCCGCCTGGACCAGGAGGACGTCCCGGTAGAGGTCCCACTCGTCGTAGAGGAGGGGCAGGCGGGAGGCGTGCTCCCCGCTCTCGGCGGCGATCGCCGCCGCCACCGACCGCCGCCGATCCCGGGCCGCCGACTCCCGCTCCAGGGCCTCGGTCAGGCCGGCCTCCAGGCGCTGACGCCAGACGGGCAGATTGATGGCCCCCGTCACCGCCAGCACGTCGTCGCCGTCGTCCGGCGGCGGGTTGGCCCGGCCCGCCGGGTCCTCCCGTCCGTCCACCACCGTGTAGCCCAGACCCAGGGTCAGGTCGGGGCGGAACTGCTTTTCCGCCAGCTCCACCAGGACCTCGCGGCGGGCGATCTCGGCCCCGGCCGCCGCCATCTCCGGTCGGCGGCTCCGGCCGATCTCCGCCAGCTCGTCGCTCGAGAGCTCGGCCTCGACGGGCTCCGGGAGCTCCCCCGGCTCCACCGGGGTCCCGGCGGGCCGGTCCCGGAGCCGGTTGATGGCCGCCCGGACCGTCTCCCTCCGGGACTCGATGGAGAGGATCTCCCCTTCGGTCCGGGTCACCGCCGCCTGGATCTTCACCACCCCCTGCTGGAGGCCGCTCCCGGCGGAGTACCGGGCCCGGGCCGCCTCCTCGTGGGTCAGGAGGTGCTCCCGCTCCTGCCGGGCGATCTCCAGGTACTCCTCCAGGAAGGCCAGCTCGTGGGTCTGGCGCCGGAGGTCGGTGAGGATCGCCAGGCGACGGGCCTCCAGATCCGCCCGGGCCTCGGCGGCCTCCAGCACCGCCGCCCGCTCCTTCAGGTCCAGCTTGCCGAACCAGGGGAACTTCTGGGAGATCGAGGCCCGGACTCGCTGGGGCCCGACCCGGGTCTCCGGCGGCAGGGCGAAGACGGTGAGAGCCGCCATCGGATCCGCCAGGGATCCGGCCTGGGGCGCCCGGGCCTCCGCGGCCAGGACCTGTCTCCGGAGCCGGGCCAGGTCCGGGTTGTGCTCCAGGACGTCGGCCGCGAGCCCCCGGAGCCCAGGGGCCAGGGTCCCGAGGATCGCCTCGGTCGGGGAGCCCTCGGAGGCGGCCGGGGGCGCCTCGTCCGGGTTCTCGCGCTGCATCGTCGCCGGCGCGGCCCGATCACCGGCCGTTTCTGGGCTCGGCTCGGAGGTCGGAGTCGGTTCGGAACCCTGACCGGCGACCGGCGACGCGAGCACCAGGGTCAAGGGGAGCCACCAGATCCTGGTGGACAGGAAAGGCCAGAGGCCTCGAGAAAACATGGATCATCCTTCCGTGGGGAGTTCTTCGGAGCGACCCGGTCCCGGCGGGATCCGGTCGCTGGACCTCACACGGAGGAGATCAGTTCAGGAAGGTCTGGTGGAGCTGGAGCAGGTCCCGACCCGCCGGTCGAGCCCGGGAGCGTTCGCCTGTATCGACCTTCCATCTGGAGGTCGAGGCCTGGCCGAGAGCCGAGGGACCGACGCCAGAGACCGCCCCCTTCTCCGGGGAGGGCAGGAGCGTCCCGGGAGTCGTCACCGCCTCCGGGGCCGGAGATTCGTCTCCGGTCACCGTCCGACAGCAGTCGGTGGACACCGTCGGGGGCACCTCGTCCCGGGCCTCCTGACTCCCGGCCGAGTCGCAGTGCTGGACCAGGGTCATCTCCTCGGCACAGGCCATGCCGTGGAGGCAGGCCTGGGCCCAGGCTCCGGGCGTCAGCAACGCCAGCCCCAGGAGGGCGACGGTGGGGAGGATGAGGCGATTGCGATGCATGAGTTCGAATCTGTCTCCGGGGACGCCCCGGAGGACGCGCCCATTCTAGGGGATCGAATCCGGCCGTCACCACCCGCAGGGTCGGATCCGACCTACCCAATCGGATGGCATCGGAGGTGATGTGGGAGATGATATCCAGCTTGATATCTCCCCTGTGAATCAAAGAACCACCCGTCACCGTCTCGAAATTCCCGCGCTGCGGAAACGGAGCTCGGGACCGAGAAGGGACAGCACACCTCGGCCGGACCGAGGACCACCCGGTGAACGTCTCCGGCCGTGGGGCGAAGTCCTCCTCTGGGCCGGATCAACGTGAATGGCCTATTGAAAATCCACAGGGAAAACTCCGATCCGGGGGGCCGAGCCAGGCCGGAGGTCGGACTGTAGCCCCGGAGGGCTCGGGCCTTCCGAGGGGATCTCGATGGCTCAGTCCTCGCCGAGCACCTCCCGGATCTTCACCAGGAGCCGGGACGGCGTCACCGGTTTCTGGAGGAGATCGACCTCCGCCTGCTCGACTCCGATCCGGACCACGGTGTCATCGGTGTGTCCGGTCATGTAGAGGACCTTCGTTCCGGGCCGCTCTTCGAGGACCGCTTCCGCCAGCTCCCGGCCACTCATATCCGGCATGACGAGATCGCTGAGGAGGAGGTCGATCGAGTCCTCGTGCTCCCGAGCCAGATCGAGGCATGCCTCCGGGTTTCGGTCATGGAGGACCTCGTAGCCCTCCCGTTCCAGGCTCTCCCGGACCATGGAGGCCACCAGCGGGTCGTCTTCGGCCAGGAGGATCGTCTTCCCCCCGGCGATTCCTCCGCCGACCTCCGGCGAGCTGTCGGGCACCCCGTCCGATTCTCGCTCCTCGGGAACCGATCCCGGTCGGACCCGGGGGAGGAGGATTCGGAACTCGGTCCCCTCTCCGGGCTCGCTGTCGACCTCGATCCGAC
>JAWVZJ010000063.1:0-9666 GCA_033722255.1 Thermoanaerobaculia bacterium
ATCCTCATGCCCGGGAATCCGCTGAACGGGGCCCGCTACTACCTGGAGCTGGCACCCGGGGCCCAGGCTCTGGATCGGGCGGAAGTCCGGAGCCGGGACGGCCTGATGACGGTACCGGCCGGAACCTTCGCGAACGTGCTGCACGTCGTGGATACGACACCCCTCGAGCCGGGCGTGGCGGACGACAAGTACTACGCCTACGGCTGGGGTCTCGTCAAGGACGCCGCCGCCGAGCTGATCTCGGTTCACCTGCCGGAGTGCGTGCCCGACGATCAGACGCTGTGCCTCCAGGATGGGCGCTTCCGAGTGACCGCGGCCTGGAAGGATTTCGAGGGGAATATCGGGCCCGCATTCGTGCATCCGGTCACCGGGGACAGCGGGGAGATGTGGTTCTTTCGCGAGAACAACGTGGAGTTGGTCGTCAAAGTGCTCGACGGATGCGTGCTGCCGGACTTCCGCAGCTACTGGGTCTTCGCGGCGGGACTCACCAACGTCGAGGTGTGGCTCTCCGTGGTCGACACCCAGACGGACGAGACGTGGACCTACCACAATCCAGGGGGCGAGCCCTTCGGCCCGGTCCTCGATGTGGATGCGTTCGCGAGCTGTCCTTAGGTCTCGGGTCTGATCGAACGACCGGTGCAACGTGTCCGGACCGTCGGTCCGCATTTGAAGAAGGGCACGGACGCCGAGGACTCCTCCGTCGGGGAGCCGGAACCGGTACCAACCGCCGTCCCGTGGCTGCGCGTCTTCTGGATCGGTATCCCGGCTGCCTACGCCCTCCTTCTCCTGGTCGGATGGGATCGGGTCGGGAACGAGGACCACGACCTCTTCCTGGCGCTCCATTCCCTCCAGTACTGGAACGCGCATCTCTTCGGCCTCGTCAAGCAGTGGGCTCCCGTGCTGTGCGGCGGCTTTCCTCTGGCCGGCGATCCGCAGGTTCCCGTCCTCTCGCTCTCGATGCTGGTGGGGTACCTCCTGGGACCCCTGGCGGGGATCCGCCTCGCGACCGTCGCCTATCTCGCCGTGGGCTGGATCGGCGCCTGGCTCTACTCGGGATTGCTCATCGAGAAGAGAGAGGCCCGCTGCCTGGCGGCCTCGTTGTTCGTGGGGAACGGTTTCTTCGTCTGCCGCCTTAGCTACGGTCACATCAGCTTCCTGCCCTTCCTCGCGCTCCCTCTCGTCCTGTGGATCTTCCACCGGGCCGTGAAGGAAGAGGAGCCGAGGCTCGACCGGAGGCTCGAGACGGGCCTGTCGATCCTGGCTCTGGCCGTCGTGCTGGCCCTCACCGTCGACGGCTCTCCGGTGGCGATTCTCCATCTGCTGGTCTGGTGCGGAATTTATGCCCTGTCCCTCTCCTGGGTGACCCGCCGACCCGAGCCGGCGCTCCTGTTCGGAGGAGGTGTGGTCGGGGCCATCGCGCTGGACGCCGCGTACCTCCTGCCGATGGTCGCTGGCCAGGTAGGTTTCCCTCGGCTTCGCCCCGACACGTTCACGAATCCCTTGCTGGCCCTCTGGTTCATGGTCCTTCCGATCCGGGGCCGGCTGCTTCCGGCTCCCACGAACGGCCACGAGCTGAGCGTCTTCGTCGGTCCGATCGTCGTCTGGCTCGTGTGGAGATACCGACGTCGGCTCCGGACACAGGTGCCACGGGAGCTCGGAATCCCGCTTCTCGTGACCTCGATCGTGGCTCTGTGGCTGGGGATGGGCAGTCTCGCCGCCATCGGCGTGCCCCGGATCCTCAGCCCCTTCGACTGGCTGCGCGACCTTCCGGGATTCCGCTCGATGGGGGTGACGGGACGGTACTGGGGTTTCCTGGCTCTTCCCCTGGCGTTGCTCGGTGCCGTCGCCCTGTTCCGGGCAGCCTCGCAGGAGCCGCGACGGAGATTCCGCGTCCTCGCGGTCCTGTTGTTCCTGTTCCAGTTCTCGTTTCAGCTCGGGACGGTCGCGGAGCATCTCTGGTTCGCGCCGGAGTACGTCCCGGTGGAGATCCAGGGCATGTACGACGAGGGAGAGCGACTCCGCTTCGTCGAGAGCGGGGACCGCGGCCAGGCCCTCCTCGTCACGCCGATCCGGTGTGTGGCCGACTGTTACAACGAGCACGACTTCGTACGACCGCCCATGAAGCTCGGTGACGACCTCGTCGTGGACGCGGAGCGGAACGGAGCCACGCTCCCGCCGGCCGGACCGGTGACCGGAATCTTCGCGGACTGGAACACCATCCGGCTGCGCGCTCCCACCCTCGACGCAGAAGATTCCCGCCGTACCTGGACTCTGACCTTGAACCAGGCGTTCCATTCCTCCTGGAGGAGCGGGGTCGGGGTGGTGACGGCCGGACCGGAGGGACGGCTCGTCCTCGAGTCGGTTCCTTCGGATCTCCTCGCTCGAGGGGTCGAGCTCCGCTTCCACGAAGAGACCAGCGTCCGCGGGCTGACCATCTCCCGGATCGGCTGGCTAGGGGCCGGGGCGTTGTCGCTGCTCCTCGGAGCCGCGCGGATCGCCTCGACTCGCTCTGGAGTCGATAACCCTCTTCCTCAGTAGGGCATGTCCTCCTCGTCGAGCCCGAAGTGGTGGCCCAGCTCGTGGACCACGGTGTCCCGGACCTCCCGGACGACCTCCTCCTCCGTCCGGCACCAGCGGAGGATCGGCCTCCGGTAGATGGCGATCCGGTCCGGGAGGGCCGAGTAGTAGGTGTCCCGGACGGCCAGGGGAACCCCCTGGTAGAGACCGAACAGATCGTCGTCGGGGCCCATGCCCATCTCCTCCCGGACCTCCGGCGGCACCTCCTCCTCCACCACCACCGCCACGTTGTCCAGGAGCTCGGCGAACTCCCCGGGCAAGCCGTCCAGGGCCTCCGCCACCAGGTCCTCGAAGGTCTCGGGGCCCAGCCAGAGGTCTTCGTGCCGTGCCATGCCGGGATTCTGCCACGGATCCGGGCATGGGTAAGCTCTGCCGATCATGACCGCCCCCGTGGCCACCCATCTGCGCCGGCTCGTCCACCTGGCGATCCCCGTCGCTGCCTCCCAGCTGGCGGCGATGCTGCTCATGGTGGTGGACCTGATGATGCTGGGACGGGTCAGCGTCCACGCCCTGGATGCCGCGTCCCTGGGCCGGGTCTGGGTCATGGGGACCCTGGTCTTCGGCATGGGCCTGCTCCTGGGCATCGACCCCCTGGCCACCCAGGCCTGGGGCGCCGGGGACCGGGCACGCTTCCGGCGAACCCTGGGGAGCGGGATGGTCTGCGCCCTCTGGATCAGCGTTCCCGTCGGGCTCCTCTGGCTCGCCACCGGTCCGGTCCTGGAGCTTTTCGGCCAGGGGGCCGGGCTGGCCGACGACGCCGGCCGCTACGCCCGGGTCCAGATCCCCGGCCTCCCCTTCTTCTTCGCCTTCTTCGTCCTCAAGCAGGTCCTCCAGGCCAAGGGCTCGGTCCTGCCGGCGATGTGGATCTCCTTCGCCGCCAACGCCTTCAACGCCCTGGTCAACTGGATCCTGATCTTCGGGAAGCTGGGCCTGCCGGCCCTGGGAGTGGTGGGGGCGGGGATCGCCACCACCCTGACCCACGTCTTCCTCTTCGTCTCCCTCCTCCTCTGGACCGTCCGGGAGCTGGCCGGCCTCCGGTGGGGGGCCCTCCTCCGCCGGGGGGCGAGGCTTTCCAGCCAGCTCGAGATCGGCCGCTACGGCGGACCGGTGGCGATCCAGCTCGGGCTGGAGATGTGGACCTTCCAGATCACGACCCTGATGGCCGGGGTCCTGGGAGTGGTGCCCCTGGCCGCCCACACGGTGGCCATCACCCTGGCGTCGCTGACCTTCATGGCGCCCCTGGGGATCTCCCTGGCCGCGGTGGTCCGGGTCGGGAATCTCCTGGGAGCCCGGAAGCCTGGGGAGGCCCGCCGGGCCGCCTGGGTCTCCCTGGGTCTCGGGGGAGGGCTGATGAGCCTCTCGGGCATCCTCTTCTGGGTCGGCCGCTACCACCTTCCCCGCTGGTTCACTTCCGATCCGGACACGGTGGCCCTGGCCGCCGCCATCCTCCCCATCGCCGCCGCCTTCCAGATCGTGGACGGGATCCAGGTGGTGGGGAGCGGGATCCTCCGGGGAATGGGCGAGACCCTCCCTGCCGCTCTCTTCAACCTCCTGGGCTTCTACGGCCTGGCCCTGCCCCTGGGTTGGTGGCTGGCGTTCCGGGCCGATCTCGGCGTCCGGGGCCTCTGGTGGGGCCTGGCCGCCGGGCTCACCGCCGTGGCCGTCCTCCTCGTGGGCTACATCCGGCGCTATGGACCGGGTGCCGACCGGTAGAGGGAGCTCGAGCGTGGCCTGTCGAGGGACCTCCACTCCCTCGCAGCCCCACATGCCCGACGCGTGGCTTCGGGCATTCATGAGGGTGAAAATCGTCAAGGGACGGTTCGATGGTCTTGGCCCGGGCCTTCGCGTCCGTGATGGGCGGTGGGAGTGAAACCCCGGGGAAGCCGGAGACTCCCGGGCCCAGTGAATTGTGCCGTTAGAATGAGAGGGTGCGCACCACGAAGGCCGACCCGTTGGACTCGCAGCCCGCGGCCGTGACCCGGGCTCTCCGTCGATTTGCCGAAGCCACGCGCGAGCGACTCGGAGACAGAGTCGAGCATCTCGTCTTCTTCGGATCGAGAGCCCGGGGCAACGCCAGACCGGACTCCGACATCGATGTGCTGGTCGTGGTCGCCGATCTCGACTGGGACACGGAGAACGAAGTGTTGAATCTCGCGGCCGACGTCGGGCTCGAGCACGACGTCGCGCTGTCGCCGGTAGTGCTGAAGGCGGAAACCTTCGAGACCTGGCGACGTCAAGAAAGACCTCTGGTGATGGACGCGGCCCGGCAGGGAGTGCCTCTTTGACGGGAGAAGGACGACGCGCCGCTGTCCATGAGGAGCTCGCGGCGTCCGAGGAGGAGATCGCCGCCGCGGAAAGGCTTCTCGAGAGCGATCTCGCACGGGTGGCTCTGACCCGGGTCTACTTCGCCCTGTTTCACGCCGTCCGGGCGCTCCTGTACGCCCACGGACACGAGCCCCGGAGCCATGCCGGAGCCAGGACGCTGTTCGGTCGACACTTCGTCAAGGAGGGTGCATTCACCCCGGCCGATGGGCGCCTGCTCACCCGCCTGCAGCGGCAGCGGGAGAAGGCCGACTACGCCAGTGAGAGCGAGGACGTGACCGTGGAAAACGTGGAAAGAGAGCTCGAACCCGCACGTGCTCTGATCCAGCGAATTCGACTCGGGATCGAGGAGGCGCTCTCCTGACCCCGGAAGAGACGCCGAGAACCGAGCGACCTCTGAGTGGGCCGGTGGGGCCTACTCCCCCGCCGTCTCGTAGCCGACCTCCTGCTTGATCATCACCGGCGGCGTGTCCAGGGCCGCGACGGCGGCATTGAACTCCTCCAGGGGCCCTTCGTAGATCCCCTCCAGCTCGGCGAGCATCGAGTCCAGCTCGGACCGCAGATCCTCCCAGCGCTGGTGGGAGCCCTCGGTGGGTCGGGTCCGGGCCGTCTCCACCACCCCCTGGAGGAAGACGAGCTGGTTGTCGATCTGGGGCGGGAAGTTCAGGATGTCCTGGCCGGACTCGGCCTCACTCTGATGGAGCCGATCCTCGAGCGACTTCAGCTCCTCGGTCAGCTCCTTCGCCTGCTCCCGGGTCGCCTCGTCGACTTTCCCGGCGTCCTCCAGGCGGACCACCGTGGCATCGATCTGCTCCCGGACGTCCCGGCTCCGGGCCAGGGCTCGGTGGGCCTCGGAGATCGACTCCCAGATCGTCCTCGCCAGCTCGAAGCGCTCCTGGAGTTGGGCCGGATCCAGATCCCGCCGGGGATCCGACCGGACCTCGATCGTCCGGGAGTCGCTCCAGTCGCCGACCGCGAGCCGAGCGCTGTAGGTCCCGGGTGGGACCTCGGGACCCTCGGGACTCCCCCACAGGGTCGCGTCGGGAACCACGAAGGCGTCAGGGAGCCGGAGGTTCCAGACGTACCGGTTGAGACCCTCCTCGGCGGAGAGCGTCTTCGGCTCCGCCAGACCCGGAAAGATCTCCGCCCAGGGATTCGGCGCCGAGGGCTCCGGGGTCTTCGACGACAAGGTCCGGAGAACCTCGCCCTCGGAATCCAGGAGCTCCAGGGTCACCTCCGGGTCGTCCTCCCCGGAGAGCTCCTCCGCCAGGAAATAGTGGATCACGGCCCCGTAGGGAGGATTCTCCCCCACGTTGCCGCCGAAGCCCCAGCCCCCGGTCCCGACCCACTGGAGGGCCGGCCGGACCGGAAACAGATGGGCCTCGGAGGAGAGGACCTCCGGGGTGAGCTCCCGGATCGGGGTCAGATCGTCCAGGATCCAGTAGGAACGGCCCTGGGTGGCCACCACCAGGTCGCCCCGCTGCACCTCGAGATCCGTGATCGGCGTCACGGGAAGGTCGAGCTGGAGCGGCTGCCAGCGCTCGCCGTCGTCGAAGGAGACGTACATCCCGAACTCGGTGCCGGCGTAGAGGAGGCCCTTCCGCTCCGGATCCTCCACCACCGCCCGGACGAAGTGGTCCTCGGGGATCCCGTTGGTGCCGTCGGTCAGGAGCTCCCAGCTCTGCCCCCAGTCGTTCGTCCGGAAGACGTAGGGCCGGAAGTCGTCCATCCGGTAGCGATGCACCGGGATGAAGGCCCTCCCCGGGGCGTGGGGAGAGAGCTCGAGGTCGTTGACGGTGCCCCACTCGGGCATCTGAGCGGGAGTGATCTCCTCCCAGCTCGCGCCTCCGACCCGGGATAGGTGGACCAGCCCGTCGACGCTCCCGGCCCAGAGGACTCCGGCCTCCCGGGGATCCTCCTCGAAGGCGAAGATGGTGCCGAAGACCTCGACCCCGGTGTTGTCCCAGGTGATCGGGCCCCCGGCGTAGCCCTGCTTGGACTCGTCGTCCCGGGTCAGATCCGGGCTGATGACCTCCCAGCTCTGGCCCTCGTCCGTGGAGCGGTGGACGTGGTTCGAGGTGTGGTAGAGGACCGAGGGATCGTGGGGCGAGATCTCGATGGGTGCGTTCCACTGGAACCGGTACTTCAGATCCGCCGCCCGCTGTCCCACCGCCATCTCCGGGTAGGGCATCACCTGCTGCTCCTGGTGGAGCTCCCGGTCGTAGCGACCGATGGTCCCGCCGTAGCAGCCGGCGTAGGTGATGTCCGGATCCCGGGGATCGACGGCGACGTACGCGCTCTCGCATCCTCCGGGGGTGTACCAGTCCTGGCGGGCGATTCCGGATCCCGGGGCCCGGCTGGGGATGGCCACGGCGGAGTTGTCCTGCTGGCCCCCGTAGAGCCAGTAGGGATGCTGGTCGTCGACCGTGACCCGGTACATCTCCGCCGTGGGCTGATTGTCCTGGGCGGACCAGGTCCGGCCCCCGTCGTAGGAGACGTTGGCCCCGCCGTCGTTGCCCTGCACCATCACGTTCGGATGCTCGGGATGGATCCAGAGATCGTGGTTGTCGCCGTGGGGGGTCCGGACAGGGGTGAAGCTCTTCCCCCCGTCGTCGGAGCGCCACATGGCCACGTTCAGGACGTAGACCGTGTTCGCGTCCTTCGGATCGGCGTAGACGTGGGTGTAGTACCAGGCCCTCTGGACCAGGTTCCGGTCGTCGGAGACCCGGCGGAAGCTCTCCCCCCCGTCGTCGGAGCGGTAGAGCCCCCATTTTTCCTCGTGTTCCACCAGCGTCCAGACCCGGTCCGGGTTCGCCGGCGACACCGCGACGCCGATCTTGCCCTTGATCCCCTCGGGGAGACCCTCCGTCAGCTCCCTCCAGGTGTCCCCACCATCGGTGCTCTTGTAGAGCCCGCTTCCCTCGCCGCCGGAGATCATGGTCCAGGGCTTCCGGACCGCCTCCCAGGTGGCGGCGTAGAGGATCCGGGGATTGGAGGGATCCAGGGCCAGGTCCACGGCCCCTGCCTCCTCGCTCACGAACAGGATCCGTTCCCAGGTCTTCCCCCCGTCGGTGGAACGGAAGACCCCCCGGGTGGGGTTCGGTCCGAAGGCGTGGCCCAGGGCCGCCACCCACACCCGGTCCGGGTCCTTCGGATGGACCTGGATCCGGCCGATCTGGCCCGCCTCCTCCAGGCCGACATGATGCCAGCTCTCGCCGCCGTCGCTGGACTTGTAGACGCCGTCTCCGGCGGAGACGTTGCCCCGGATGCAGGCGGAGCCGGTGCCCACGTAGACGACGTTCGGATCGGAGGGAGCCACGGCCACGGCCCCTACCGAGGCACTCCCGAAGCCGTCGCCGTCCCGGATCTCGGTCTTCGGCGCCCGGCCCCGCTCCTTCCGGGAGGATCTCCTCTCCTCCTCACCGGTCCCGGCCGCCGGCGGACCCTCGCCCATGGGAACCGGCTCCTCCTCCGGGTCCACCCGCCGGACCTTGTCCGACACGTTCTTCCAGGTGATGCCGCCGTCGGTGGTCTTCCAGACCCCTCCCCCGGTGGAGCCCATGTAGAAGGTGCGGAGGTCCGTGGGATGACCGGCCACCGCCGTGACCCGCCCCCCTCGCCAGGGCCCCACCAGTCGGTACTCCAGGGCCCGGAAGGCCTCGTCCGGGTAGGTGGCCTCGGCGGAGTTCCCCGCCCGGGCTCCCTCCAGCCCTCCGGCGAAGACGAGCATTCCGATACAGGCGACGACGACAGGGATCCAGGGCGAGCGGTCCGTCATGGGGGTCTCCTCCAGCAATCTCGAAACAGGGTGGCTGACAGCATATCCCACCGCCCCGGAGATCGGGTCACGACCCTCCGACCGTCGATCCCCGCCGCGGGACGCGTCGGCCCCACGGCTCCGGAGGGATTCCGCTCAGCTCTTCCAGGCCAACTCCCACCGGGCACGCTCGTCGCTCCGATCCGCGATCCGGACCTCGATCTCGTCGGCACCGGCGAGCTCCAGGATCCGAGCCATGTACCCCCGCATCATCGAGGCGTACTGGGGCATCCCCGGGGAGAAGTCCCGGAGCTCCACCGAGGCCCGTCCCTCGTCCCTCATCTCCACGGTCACGGATCCGGTATCGTGCAGCAGGCTCCAGACGGGACCGAGGGCCTCCACCAGCTCGTCGGGGCCCCGCTGGACCAGGCCCTCCAGGGTCTCCTGGGCGTGGAACTCCGCCGCTCCGCTCCCGATCGTCTCCCAGCACTCGGGCTCGTCCTGGGGAAGCAGCGAGGCCACGGTCCGGAGGAGGCTCATGAGCTCCTCCTCCGGGTACCAGCTCCCGGGGAGGATCCGCCCCTCCAGGTAGCCGTGGAGATCCTCCGGTAACCGGTCCCGGGCCTCCTCCCTGTGCACCCGGAGGAACTTGACGGCGGGAACGAAGTTGGATCCTTTCGACTGGGGCATCGGAGGTCCCGGGGCTCGAAGCCCGACGATTGTACCAGTCAGGGATCGAGCTCCTGAACCCGTGGAACCCCTGGGACCCGTGACCGGGCCCCTCGCCCGGGAGTGGTAGGTTCGAAGCATGCCGCCGGGTGAGAGCATGACCCCCGAGGAGCTCCGGCGCCTGGGCCGGGAGCTCGTGGACTGGATCGCCGACTACATGGAGAGGGTCGAGGAGCGGTCGGTGCTCTCCGCGGTCGAGCCGGGGGAGATCCGGTCGGGCCTACCGGACCGGGCCCCGGAGGAGGGAGAGCCCTTCGAGGCCATGCTCCGGGACGTGGAGG
>JAWVZJ010000064.1:0-9575 GCA_033722255.1 Thermoanaerobaculia bacterium
AGGCCCGAAGCTGGTTCGGGAAGCTCGGCTACGAGGATGTCGGTGACGACTTCCGGGCGGACATGGGGTTCATGCCCCGGGTGGGATACCGGACCGCCATCGGCGGACTGGAGAGGATCTGGCACGGTGAGAGCGGCGACTGGTACAACCGGATTCGCTTCGGTGGCGACATCGACCGGACGGAGGACCAGCAGGGCCGCCTCCTGGAGGAGGAGTACGAGCTCTTCTTCAACTATCAGGGTCCCCGGGAGGGTGGCGTCTGGCTCGGACCGGGGACTCGGAGGAAGGTCTTCGACGGAGTGGAGTTCGACCAGACCTATCTGAGCTGGTCCGGATGGGTCCAGGCCACGGCAGATCTCTTCCTGAACGCCTGGGGATTCGTCGGGGACGGGATCGATTTCACCCACACCCGTCCGGGGGACCGGTTCCGGGTCGGCCTCTTCTCCCGCTACACCTTCGGCGATCACCTCCGGACCACGCTCCAGCACGACTTCCGCCGGCTCGACGTCGAAGGCGGCCGACTCTTCGAGGCGAACCTCTCCAGGATCCGGGCCGTCTACCAGATCGACCTCCGGACCTTCGTCCGGGCCATCGTGGAGTACAGGGACATCACCCGGAACCCGGAGCTGTACGCCGATCCGGTGGAGGCGCAGACCGAGGACGTCTTCACCCAGCTTCTCCTCTCCTACAAGATCAACCCTCGAACCGTCGCCTTCCTGGGATACTCGGACAACTACCGCGGCACCCGGGACATCTCCCTCACCCAGGAGAACCGGGCCCTCTTCTTCAAGGTCAGCTACGCCTGGCTGCTCTAGCGACCCCACGTCCGCACTCGAGAGTGCGAGCCGTCCGGTGCAAGGACCCTCCTCGTACGGCCTCGGAAAAGGCCGAGAGGTACTGCCATCCCACCCCGTATTCTACACATCTCGCCCCTCTGAAAAGACAGCTCATCGCCAGAATCCGACAGGCCGTCGGAGTGTTCTGATCGATCGCCGTCTCGGCTTCGGGAGAGGAAGGGGAACGGACGATCGTTCGGGGTCGGTCTGCGGTGGATAGACTCCACCGCGTGCGCCGTCTCGTCCTCGTCTCGTGCCTTCTCCCGGTCCTGGGAGCCGAAGCGCTTCCGGGTCTCGAACCGCTTTTCGAGGACCGGACGACGGAGACCGAGCTCCATTTCGTTCACACCAACGGAATGACCGGGAGCCTCTTCTACCCGGAGGTCATGGGAGCCGGTGCGGCACTCCTCGACTACGACGGCGACGGGGATCTGGACGCGTATCTCATGCAGGGGAGCTTCCTGGATCCGGAGATCGAGCCGAATCGGATTCTGGGCTCCTGGACTGGCGACCGGATCCCCGGGGACCGGCTGTTCCGGAACGATCTCGACCGGGCAACCGGAGAGCTTCGGTTCCGGGACGTCACGGAGCAGGCCGGGATCCACGCCCTGGGCTACGGCCAGGCCCTGGCCACCGGCGATCTGGAGGGCGACGGCGATCCCGACCTCTTTCTCGCCAATTTCGGCGACGACGAGCTCTGGGAGAATCTGGGAAACGGGACCTTCCGGGAGGTCTCCGCCGCCCGAGGCCTCGGGGACCCCGGCTGGTCGTCCGCCGCCACCTTCGCCGACATCGACGGGGACGGGCTCCTGGATCTCTTCGTGGTTCGGTACGTGCACTGGTCTCTCGAGGAGAATCCCACCTGCTAGACGCCCTCGAGCCGCCGGGATTACTGCGGCCCGGACAGCTTCCGGGGACTCCGGGATCGTCTCTGGCGACAGCGTCCGGACGGGAGCTTCCTCGACGTCTCCGGAAGCTCCGGGGTGGGAATCCCCCGGAGACCCGGCCTGGGCACACTGGCCGCCGACCTCGATGACGACGGTGACACGGATCTCGTGGTCACCAACGACGGCCGAGAGAACTTCCTCTGGAGGAATCGAGGGAACGGAACCTTCGAAAACGACGGGGTCCTGGCCGGCCTCGCCGTGAACCGGGAAGGGCGCCCCGAGGCCAGCATGGGGATCGCCGCCGGAGATCCCGACGAGGACCGGGACCTGGACCTCCTCTTCACCCATCTGGCCCAGGAGACGAACACCCTCTACCTCCAGGAAGACGGCTTTTTCGACGACCGGACGCCGGTTTCGGGCCTCGGCCCCCCGAGCCTCCCCTACACCGGTTTCGGTACCGCCTGGATCGACGCCGACGGAGACGGCCGCCTGGATCTCGTGGTCGTGAACGGGGCCGTGAAGATGGACACCCGAGCCCCCACCGCGGAGGAGCCCTTCCCTCTGCAACATCCCAATCATCTCTATCTCCAGAGCGAGCCCCTCCGATTTCGAATGTCTCCCCTCACCCCGGACCGGTCCCGGGACAGCGAGGTCTCCCGGGGACTGGCCGTCGGCGACATCGACCTGGATCGGGTGCCGGACCTCCTGATCTCCAACGACGCCGGGCCCGCCCGGGTGCTGCTGGGAGCCCGGGCCGGAACGTCCGGGGTCCTGGTCGAGGTCGTCGATCGGGAGGGGCGAGTGCTCCTGGGGACCCGGGGCCGGTTCAGGGAAGAGACCGAGCTCCACGATCGGATCGCCACGGACGGCAGCTACGCGTCGGCCTCGGCCCCGTGGATGCTCCGGGAGATCCCCGGAGTCCGTCGAGTGGACCTCCGGCTGGATCCCCCGAGAGGGGCTTCCGTACGCTTTCTCGGGCTCCCGACCGACCATCGATACCGCGTGATCCTGGAGGGATCGTGATCCGAACGGCAACGCTCCCGGCCCTCACCGTCCTTTTCCTCCTCGGCGCCTTCCCCGGCTGGGGAGCTCCTCCCCTCCCCGAGTGGTCGTCGGCCGACCTCGAGCCCACCGTGGCCCGCCAGCTCGAGGCGGCCCAGGAGGTCTGGAGGGCCATTCCGGACGAGGCGAATCCGGAGCTCCGGGCCGCGGTGGCCGGCGAGGTCGGCCGAGTGTTCCACGCCTACGGATTCCACCGGGTGGCCCGGACCGGGTACCAGCACGCAGCCGAGCTCCAGCCGGCGGATCCGACCTGGCCCCATCTCCTCGGTCTGGCGGCCTTGGACGCCGGGGATCCGGAGGCGGCCCGTACCGCGTTCCGCCAGGCCCTGGAGCTGGAGCCCGGATCCCTCGCCGCCCGTGCGGCCCTGGCCCGGCTGCATCTGGAGTCCGGAAACCCCGGGCGGGCCACCGAGCTCCTGGATCCGGCTCCTTCTCTCCCGGGGGTCCTGGCCCTCCGGGCCGAGATCGCCCTGGCCGAGGGCCGGTGGGAGGACGCCGTGGAGTTCCTGGAGGCGGTGCTGGAGGAGATCCCCGAGGCCGATCGGCTGCACTATCTCCTCGGCCGGGCCTACCGCGGACTCGGGGAGATGGAGAAGGCCAGGGAGCACCTGGCCGAGCGGGGGACCGTCGGAGTCGCCGTCTCCGATCCCCTGCGGAACTGGGTGGAGGCGGTCCGCCGGGGAGAGCGGACGGCGCTTCTGACCGGCCAGGTCGCCTTCCGGGCCGGCCGCTACGAGGACGCGGTGGCCGCCTTCCGGCAGGCCGTCGAGGCGGCTCCCTCCAGCTCCAGGGCCCGGATCGACCTGGCGGCGGCGCTCGCCGCCACCGGGGCCGAGGAGGAGGCGGAGCGCGAGCTCGAGCGGGCCCTGGAGCACGAGCCGGACAACGCCACCGCCCACTACAACCTCGGCCTGCTCCTCTCGCCGGATCCCCGGGCCATCCTCCACCTCCGCCGGGCGGCCTACCTGGCTGGTGACGACGGAGAGATCCACCAGGCCCTGGGCAATGAGCTCCTCCGACGGAAGGCATGGGACGAGGCGTTCCTGGCCTTCGAGGAGGCCCGGAACCTCGACCCCCACCGGACCGGCGCCCACCTCGGGGCGATTCAGGCCCTGGCCCAGCAGGAACGGTACGAAGAAGCCCTGACCGTGATCGAGGAGGCCCGGGCCGTGATCCCGGAGAACCGGGCCCTGGACAGCGCCCTCGTCCAGATCCTCACCCGGGCCCCGGATCCGGAGCTCCGGAACGGCGATCTGGCCCTCCGGGTGGCGGAGAGCCTCTACGCACGATCCCGGGACCGGGCGTCGCGACTCCTCCTGGCCGATGCCCTGGCCGAGAGGGGTAGATGCCGGGAGGCGCTCCAGCTCGTGCGCCCCCTTCTCTCCGACTCCGGGGAGGAGTCCGGGTCTCCCGAGCTGCTCAGGCGCGCCGCACGATACGAGTCCGGCCCGCCCTGCGGTCATCCCCTGGAGTGATCAGAAGACGAGCACTGTCTCGATCGGCCCCACGGGCCGACAGTCAGGACGCTCAGGTGAAGCCGCTTCCGGTCCCACAGGCTCCCCCGGCGGGGAGGTCTCCGGTACCACCCGCCGATCCCCCGGCGGAGGCGAAGGTCGAGAGCTGACGCGCCGGCCTCGGAGACCCGCACTCGGGACAGGTGAGGGACTCGTTCCCCTCTCCCATCCTCTGCAGGACCTCGAAGCGGTGGCCGCAGTCGGCGCACCGATATTCGTACAGGGGCATCAGGCCGCGTCCAGGGCGTCGTCCACCTGGGCTCGGATCCCGGACTTGTTCGGGGGCGGACCGACGAGACGACCGATCTCCTCGCCACCCTGAAAGATGACCAGTGTCGGAATGGCCCGGACGCCGTACTGCATGGCAGCGTTCGGGTGGTCCTGGGTGTTCATCTTGACCACCGTGAGGCGCTCGCCGTAGTCCTCCGCCAGCTCCTCCAGGACCGGCGTCAGCCGCAGACAGGGCCCGCACCAGGGGGCCCAGAAGTCCACGAGGACCGGCCCGTCGGCCTCCAGCACCTCGGTCTCGAATTCGGAATCGGTGATCTCCACTGGCTTGCTCATGTCGAGTACTCCCTGGTCTTTAGAAGCTCTTGTCCTCGAAGCTCTGGTTTCTGAGATGTGGGATGGCGTTCGCCGTCTTCGTCACGCCTCGTCGCGGCGACAGATCAGGGTGCAGACGTCGAAGATCGAATCACAGTCCAACCCGTAGTAGACGTTCATCCCCTCGCGGCGACGCTTGACGAGACCGGCGGACTTGAGCACCCGGAGGTGCTTGGAGACGTTGGCCTGGGTGCAGCCGATCCGCTCCGTGATCTCTCCTACGCAGAGCTCCGGATCGTCCCGGAGCTGGTAGAGGATCCTCAGCCGCGTCGGCTCGGCCATGGCCTTGAGACGCTCCACGATCCGATCGATCCCCTCGGGATCGGGACCTGCGGTCTCGATGGGCGTCGCCTTCTGCATCGAACCCTATAACCAGTTGACCAATAGGTTTATTCCATTCCTCGGCTGATCTCCGTCGGCGCAGCCCGCACGGCTCATCGACTCGCCAGCCGGGTACCGCGAGACGGATCCGAAAAACCGTCCTCCATCAGCTCCGTGACCTTCGCCAGGTATCGGCGGGTCTCCCCATAGGGAGGGACGCCTCCGTAGCGGTCCACGGCCCCTTCCCCGGCGTTGTAGGCCGCCACCACCCGGACGGCATCCCCTTCGAATCGACGAACCAACCAGGCCAGGTAGCGGACCCCGGCTTCCAAATTCCTGACCGGATCGAAGAGCTCGTCGGAAGAGACTCCGAACCGGGAAGCCGTGGCCGGCATGAGCTGCAGCAGCCCCCGGGCACCCTTGGGCGAGACGGCTCGAGCGTCGAAGGCCGACTCGGCCCGGGCCATCGCGGCCACCAGGGCCGGGTTCAGACCGTGTCTCCGGGCCGCGGCGTGGATCTGCTGCCCGAAGGGCGTGGATGGAGGCTCGTCCCCGCTTCGAAACCCGAGGCGAATCCCGGACGACACCTCCCCGGCAGGGGGATCGACCTCCACGATCTCGTCGTCCAGGATGCGCTCGATCCTGAGGGTCCCCAGGGTCAATACCCCCCCGGAGGGCAGGGTCAACCGGGCCTTTTCCGGCCCGACCTCGAACTCCGTGACCTTCAGAACATCCCCGTTCCTCAGGAGGACGAGCTCGGCCTCCGCGATCCCCGAGAGACCCAGGGTCAGACCCAGACAGACGGAGAGGAGTCGACGCAACGGCATCGTCCACATCATACATCGCCCCCGGGCCTCCGAGCCCCATCTCGGATACGCCGGCGGGGTCCCCCACCAACGAAATCCTCGGGTCTCCCGTATCGTTATCGAAAGAAGGCCGTGGTACCGTTGAGATCCCCCAGACCAGGAGACCCCCCATGGTGACCGAGCTCGAAGAACCCGATCAGGAGGCCCGTACCGACCCCAGGCCTCTGCTGGAGATCCGCCCGCCGGCAATCTTCGAGCACCTCCAACAGGGAGTCCTGGGTCAGGACAAGGCCCTGCGCTTCGTCTCCGTGGCCGTGTACAAACACACGACGGGAGAGGTGTCCGGGAACATCCTCCTGATCGGGAGCTCGGGGACGGGCAAGACCACGATCATGAACAACATCCAGCGCCTCTACCACGAGGTGCCGGAGTACCGGCCCTTCCGGGCCGTCACCATCACCAACGCCAACCTCCTCGTCGACAGCGACCGGATGGAGTTCCGGCCCGATCGCCTCCTCTCCTCGGTGGAACAGCGGGCCCGGGCCATCCTGGGAAAGCGACCGAGTCCGGCGGACATGAAGGAGGCCATCGAACGGGCCACGATCTGCGTGGACGAGATCGACAAACTGTCCGCGGTGGTGGCGGGCAAGCCGAACCCGATCGGCGTCGTGTTGCAACAGGGACTCCTCACGCTCATGGAGGGAGAGCTGATCTCCCACCGGACCCACGTGTGGGAGGACGGGAAGGAGAAGGAGGTCACCCTCGACATCGACACCGGCCGCATGATGTTCATCTGCGGGGGAGCCTTCGAGGGGATCTACGACCAGGTCTACGCCCGGGTCACGAGACCCGGGAGCGGGGAGCGGATTCGTTCCCGGACCGTCCGGACAGCGGAGGGACAGGTCCGGATCGAAACGAAGTTCTCCCTCGTCGACTTCCTCAAGCCGACCGACCTCTTCGAGTACGGAATCGTGCCCCAGTTCTTCGCCCGCTTCGACAAGACGGTGCTCCTGAACGATCTGGACACCCCGGTGTTGAAGGAGATCTTGTTGAAGTCCCACGACTCCCCCTTCGTGCGGTCCCGGCGGTTCTTCCGGATGATGGGGATCGAGCTGGAAATCGAGGACCTCGCGGCGGCGCTGATCGCCGAAAGGGCGGCCCAGGACAGCCGGACCGGCGCCCGTTCCCTTCGACCCGTCTTCACCGACATCATCAACCCGATCGAGTTCGATCCGTGGCACCACGAGGCCCTGGAGGAAACCGAGGACGGCGACAAACGGCTGGAGATCACAGCGCCCATGGTGAAGGAGGTCCTGGAGAAGGTCTGAGGACCGTCCCGAGCTGCCACCCGGCTCGTCGAGTCCTCCCTAGCGGGAACTGTCCGGGCCACTGTCGGTCGATCGAGCTCGAGGGACGGTCCCCGGGACGTCTCGGGTGGAAGATCCGGAATCGACGAGGAATCCGGTGCCGCGTCTAGTCGCCGTCGGCTCCCCCGGCGGACCGCTCTTCGCCCCCGGCTTCACCACGCTCGTCGGTCGGTACGAAGTCCAGAGCCACCGAGTTGATGCAATACCGGAGCCCAGTGGGATCCGGGCCGTCCGGGAAGACATGCCCGAGGTGCGACCCGCACCGGGCGCAGAGGACCTCGGTACGGATCCATCCCAGTCCCCGGTCCTCCCGATCCAGGAGATGGGTAGGATCGATCGGCTCCCAGAAGCTGGGCCAGCCCGTACTCGAGGAGTACTTGGCCTCCGAGCTGAAGAGGGGAAGACCGCAGGCGGCACAGGTATAGGTCCCCTCCCGGTCGTTCCTCAGCAGATCGCCGGAGAACGCCGCCTCGGTACCTCTCTCCCGGAGGATCTCGAACTCCTTCTCGGTGAGCGTCTCCCGCCACTCCTCCTCGCTCTTCCGGATCTTCTCCTCGGCCGGGAACTCCTCTCCCCGGTCGGGAGTCTCCACCGTCATGTCACGCTGGGCTCGGGACAGGGTCACCGCCGCTACGGACAACGCCACGACAACTCCGATCCAGGCCAGAGCACGGGACCAGGGGGCCCTTTCTCGCATAATCGCCGAGACTCAGGATCCCAGGAGGACTTTCGCCTTCTGGGCGACGACGACCTCCCCGTCCCGGAGGATCTGCGCTTCGTATTCGGTCTGGTCCTCGCTCGGAGGTACCCAGACCCGGAGCCGGAGCTCGTCTCCGGTCGGGAGACGGGAGGTGGAATACGAGTCGTCTCCGACGTTGAACACCATGTGGGGCGCGGCCAGAACCAGATCGGTGCTCAGGTCGCGGACCCTCGCCGTCATCACGTAGGTCCCCGAATCCTCACCAGGGCGCAGATTGAGATCCAGGGAGATCTTCTCGGGGGCGGCACCCCCCTGGGCGCCGAGAGCTCCCAGGGACAGGGCCAACAGGAGTCCCAACGCCGCAGTGACGAGAGTCCACTTCCTCCCCACGATCCTTTCCATCGTCTTCTCCATCCTCGGACTCCATTCTCGATGAGGGATACCGAAGGATCTTACATCATCCCGCCCGCCCGGTGGAGGATCCGTCAGGAGCCGAGAGAACCTCCGGGTCCACGTTGGTCCAGATCTTCTGGACATCGTCGTGGTCGTCCAGGCTGTCCAGGAGATTCCCGACCCTCCGGGCCGAGCCGTCGTCGAGCTCCACCTCGGCTTGGGGGATCATCACGAGCTCCGACTTCTTGACCTCCACACCGCGGTCCTCCAGGCCGTCGGCCACCGTGTGGAGGTCCTCCGCGTCGGTGGTGATCACCCAGACGTCCCCGGCATCCTCGAAGTCCTGGGCCCCGACCTCGATCAGGAGCTCCGTCAACCTCTCCTCGCCGAGATCCTGCTTGGGGAGCGTCACCAGGCCCCTTCGCTCGAACTGCCAGGCGACGGCTCCGCTTTCGGCCAGGTCTCCACCCTTCTTGGAGAAGATGTGACGGAGCTCGGCCGCCGTCCGATTCCGGTTGTCGGTGAGGCCCTCGATCAGGATCGCCGCTCCCCCGGGACCGTACCCCTCGTAGGTGAAATCCTCGTACGCCTCTCCCTCGAGATCTCCCGTCCCCTTCTTGATGGCCCGCTCGATGTTCTCGGAGGGCATGTTCTCGTCCTTCGCCGCCTGGATGGCGGTCCGGAGCCGGGGATTCGTCTCGGGATCGCCGCCCCCGAGCCGGGCGGCCACGGTGATCTCCCGGACGAGCTTGCCGAAAATCTTCGCTCGTCTCCTGTCCTCACGGCTCTTCTTGTGCCGGATGTTGGCCCACTTGCTGTGACCGGCCATCGGGTCCTCCCAGTACGTTCTCGATCGCTGTTCGTCGAATCTTACAGACCCGGCCACGGAGGACGGGAAGGACGCGGGATTCGCTCCGACCGGTCGGCCGCCGTGGGCGACCGGACGACTCGCTACAATCCCGCGCATGGACAGTAACGTCAGCGAGCCCCTGACCCTTCCATTCGAGACCTTCTGGAGCTGGCTGGTGCTTCATCCGAACTGCATCCTCCGGGCCGGGACCCCCGACGCGGTCCTCTACGACGACG
>JAWVZJ010000065.1:0-9574 GCA_033722255.1 Thermoanaerobaculia bacterium
AGGGTCTCCAGGGCCTCTTCCCGGGAGCTCGATCCCAGCGCTTCGACGGCTCGCCGGAGATCCTGCCTCACGGCGATCCCTCGTCGAGCGAGTCCAGGAGCCCTACCGCCTCCAGGGCTCGCTCCACGGCCTCGGTTCGGTGTGCCGCCAGCGGGATCAGGGGAGGCCGCAGGTGGGGCTCGATCAGTCCCATACGGTGAAGAGCCCACTTGACGGGGATCGGATTCGTCTCCACGAAATTGGCTCGCATGAGGGGAAAGAGCCGGGCGTGGAGCCGGGCGGCTCGATCTCGTTCGCCGGCGAGGGCCGCTTCCACCAGGTCTACCAGGAGGGCCGGAGCCTCGTTGGCGACGACGGCGATGACCCCGTCTCCCCCCAGGGCCACCAGGGGGAGGGTGAGGGAGTCCTCCCCGGACAGGACGGCGAACCCCTCCGGTCTCCCCCGGAGGATCTCGGAGACCTCGTCCAGGCGTCCGGAGGCCTCTTTGACCCCGACGAACGGCTCCTCCTGGGCCAGCTCCAGGACGGTCTCGGCCGAAAGGTGTACCCCGGTCCGGCTCGGGACGTTGTAGAGGACCACCGGCAAGTCCACGGCCTGGGCCACGCTCCGGTAGTGAGCCTGGAGCCCGGTCTGGGGCGGCTTGTTGTAGTAGGGGGTCACCAGGAGCAGCGCGTCGGCGCCGGTGGACCGGCACCGCCGGGCCAAGT
Organism: Thermoanaerobaculia bacterium; assembly: GCA_033722255.1. Classification (GTDB taxonomy): domain Bacteria; phylum Acidobacteriota; class Thermoanaerobaculia; order Multivoradales; family JAIOJS01; genus JAWVZJ01. The sequence goes on from JAWVZJ010000065.1 coordinate 709, forward strand.
CGATCGTTTTCCGGGTGGAGTTCGTCCCGGCCCCGGCGATCACCGGAACCGTCCGGGAACCCCGACGAACCTCGTCGACGACCGTCTCCACCACTCTTTGGTGCTCGTCCGGATCCAGAGTGGTCGCCTCTCCCGTGGTGCCCACGGGGACCAGGCCGGCCACCCCTCCATCGATCTGGCGGCGGACCAGACGTCGGAGCGTGGTCTCGGCGACGGAGCCGTCTTCGGCGAAGGGGGTCACCAGGGCAGTAAAGACGCCCCGTAGCTGGATGGTCATCGGATCTCCTCCTCTGAAAATGCTAGCTGGCGTGTTCTCACGGGAAGTCCCGGGGAGCTCGCCCCCCGACGGCTGGGAGCCTGTGCCACATGGAAACCGTCCCCGCTCCTTCGGAACGCAGGTCTCCGGCTCACCCATGGAGTGGGGGTTCCTCGCCAGGATCCGCCTACGTGGGGCGGGCACCTGGCGAGGGATCCTGAAGAGGTCGTGGAGGTCATGCGTGGTCGGCTCCGGCCTGCTCTACGAAGCGCTGGAACGAGACGGACCCCCTCTCTCCGGATGCCACCAGCCACTCGGCGGCCCGGACCGCGCCCAGGGCGAAGATCCGACGGGACCGGGCCCGATGGACGAGCTCGAGGCTCTCCTCCGCGCCCTCGAAGATCACCCGGTGCTCCCCGGGCTGCCCCCCCTGACGGAGGGCCGCCACCGGAGGAAGAGATCCCGCCGACTCCTCGATGACCCGGCTCAGCATCCGGGCCGTGCCGGAGGGGCTGTCCAGTTTCTGTCGATGGTGGCGCTCGAAGACTCCCGGCTCGAACTCCTCGAACGCGGCGAGCCGCCGGGCCACCTCGTCCACCGCCGCCTTCAGGACCGCGATCCCGATGGAGAAGTTGGCGGCTACCAGGAGGGGGACGGCGAGCTCGTCGGCGAGCCGGCTGACCGGTTCCGGATCCCAGCCCGTGGTGCCGCACACGGTGGGGACGCCCATCCGCAGGAGATCGGTCACGTTGTCCGCCGCGGCGTCCGGGCGGGTGAACTCGAAGGCGACCGAGGCCGAGCGGGCGGCGTCGAGATCGTCGTCCCGACCGAGGGCATATCGGATCTCGTGTCCCCGACCTCGCCAGAGGTCGGCGATGGTCCGGCCCATTTTGCCGGGTCCCACGATGACGGCGGAGAGAGTCATGGCCGGTCCTCCCCGCAGAAGGCGTCGTGGACGCGGCGCAACGCCGTCTCGGCTCGGACTCCGGGAAGGACGAAGGCGAGGTGAGCGTCACAGGGCCCCGAGACGCCTTCCGCGGCGCCCGTCCCGGACAGGATTCCACCGGCTTCGAGTCCCACGGATCCGTTCCGGTGGATGCCGTGGCCCACCAGGGTCAGGAGCGAGACCCGGGCTCCGCCTCGGGGACCGGAGCCGGATCGGTACCGGGAGCCCTGGCCCTGGAATCCCCACACCGGGTCCTCGGTGGGTTCCTGGGAGGGGCAGGAGAGGGACGAGGGTAGCGTCTCCCGGAGGAACGGGGAGGTCAGGGACACCCCCCGGACCCCCGTCTCTCCGTTCCGGGGCACGACGAGGGTGCCGGGATCCTCGGGCCGGAAGCTGTTGCGGATCTGGAGGATGACGGAAGTTCCGACGAGGGGGGTGATCGCCCGGTGGTGGAGAACCTCGGCCCCGAAGTAGGCCAGCTCGGCCGCCTCCCGGTGGGACAGGCGCCGCAGCGTCCGGGCCGTCGGGACCAGCTTCGGGTCCGCCGTGGCGATGCCGTCCACGTCTGTCCAGATCTCCACCGTCTCGGCCCCGAGGACGGCTCCCAGGAGGCTGGCACTTAGGTCCGAGGCTCCCCAGCCGAGGGTCGTGGTGTTCCCCGTCCGACTGCGACCGACGAACCCGCCGGTGACCACTACCCGCTCGGGGGACAGGCGAGGCACGATCACGTCCCGGACCCGCCGGGCGGTTTCGGGAAGATCCGGACGGGCGTCCCCGTAGGACTCGTCCGTGACCACGAGATCCCTGGGGTCGATCCAATCGGTCGGGACGTCCCGACTCTGGAGGACGGCGTGGACGATCCGGGAGGAGAGGAGCTCCCCCGTGGCGAGGATCCGGTCGATCTCCCCCGGCGAGAGAGTCCCGTTCTCGAGGACCTGCTCCAATGCGGTCTCGAGCTTCCGACCCTCGGCTTCGATCCCGGCCTCCTCCGGGGAGATGCCGGACACCGAGAGCGCTTCCCGGTGTCGTTGGAGGAGGCCTTCCAGGAGCTCGTCGACCTCTCCTCGGGACCCGGACTCGGCGGCTCGGGCGAGCCGGAGCAGCTCCCGGGACACCCGGGCCATGGCGGACGCGACCACCAGGCAGCCCCGAGCCCGTCGGGATTCGACCACCTCCGCCCGGGCGGCGATCTCTCTGCCGCTCGCCAGGGAGGTTCCTCCGAACTTGCAGACGATCACGGGACTTCCACGGCGGCGTCGGGAGCAGTCGTGTCCAGGAGCCCCCGGGCGAGGGCGAGCTCGGCGTTCAGGAGGGCGGCTCCGGCGGCTCCCCGCAGGGTGTTGTGGACCAGGAGGTCGAAGCGGATCGACAGGACGGGATCGGGTCGGAGGCGGCCCACCGTTACCGCCATTCCCCGGTCCCGGGTCGCATCCCGGAGGGGCTGGGGCCGGTCGTAGTCTCCCACCAGGACCAGGGGGCGCTCCGGGGCCGTCGGAAGTCGCCGTTCCTGGGGCTCGCCCCGGAACCCGGAGAGCGCCTCCGCTACCTCCTCCAGATCCGTCGGCCGGGACAGCTTCACGGAGACCGAGGCCAGGTGGCCATCCGCCACCGGCACCCGGTGGGCGGACGCGCTGATCGGGAAGCCGGCGTCCAGGATCTTCAGGGGCTCCTGCTCGATCTTCTCCTCTTCGGAGCGGGTGTGGGGAATGACGTTGCCCAGAGCGGCCAGGGACGGCACTCCGGGATATCCGGCCCCGGAGAGAGCCTGGAAGGTGGTCACCACCGCTGCCTCGACCGTGAACTCCCGGTGGAGGGGGGAAAGGGCCAGGGCCAGGCCGGCCACGACGCAGTTCGGGTTCGTGATGAGGCCCCCGGGGGAAGAGTCCTGGTCCCGGAGCAGCTCCAGGGATTCGGGGTTGACCTCCGGGATCAGGAGGGGGACCCGGGGATCCATCCGGAACCGGCTCGCGTTGGAGACCACCAGGTGGCCCCGATCCCGGTAGAGGGGCTCGAGCTCGGAGGCGGTCTCCGAGGCCAGGGCCGAGAAGAGGAGGGGCGCGGAGAGCTCCTCTCCCCCCTCCACGACGATCTTCTCGGCCAGGTCCGGGGGGAGATCCCGATCCAGCATCCACTCGGCGGCCTCCCCGTAGGGCCGACCGGCGGAGCGGGACGACGCCGCCACGGCCTCCAGGGAGAACCAGGGATGGTCGTGGAGGAGCCGGACCAGCTGCTGTCCCACGACGCCGGTGGCGCCGAGAACGGCGGCGGGGATTCTCTCGGTGAGCTCCATGATCCTGTCCTCAGTGATTAGCAAGCATGCTGCCAGGCCGACGGCGATCTATTCCGGTGGGGGGAGCGGGGGGTTCATGTTCTCCTCGCAGGAGGCGGGCGTCAGGTCGCAAGTGTAGCCGGAGAAGGTGCCGGTCCCGCGGGCGAGGGACACGACCAGGTGGACCTCCTCCCCCGCCAGGTGCTCTCGGACGGCGGCCTCCGCCGCGGCGCCCTGATGGGTCCCGCCGACCACAAGATCGGTCTCTCCGAATCGGACGTTCAGGTCCTCGACCTCGAAGGGGATCCGGGCGGCGCCGAGGATGGAGACGATCCGGCTCCAGGCCGGCGAGGATCCGGCCACTGCGGTCCGGAGCAGGAAGGAACGGATCAGGGCGTCGACCGCCCGGCGGGCTTCGGAACGATCCTCGGCCTCCCGGACGGTGACCGTCACCTGCTTCGTCGCGCCCTCGCCGTCCCGGGCGAGTTGCCGGGTGAGGTTCAGAGCGAGCTCGCGGAGGGCCCGTCGGAACTCTCCGGCATCGGGATGCCTCCGGCTCAGCGCCCCGGTCTCCGCCGCTCCGGAGGCGAGGAGAAGAACCATGTCCGACGTGGACATCTCGCCGTCGATGGAGAGGGCATTGAAGCTCTCCGCCACCGTCTCCTCGAGGGCGACCTGGAGAAACCTCCGGTCGCAGGCCGCGTCCGTCAGGAGAAAAGCGAGAAGGGTGGCCATGGACGGCGATACCATGCCCGAGCCCTTGGCGAACCCCAGGAGACGGACCCGGCGGCCGTCGATCCGGCAGGTGGCTCCGGCCAGCTTGGGGACCGAATCCGAGGTCATGATGGCCCGGGCGGCCCGATCCGGGCCCTCCGGGGAGAGGTCGGCGACCAGCTCCGGCATCACCTCCCGGAGGCAGTCGAGGTCCAGGCGTTCCCCGATCCAGCCCGTGGAGGCGCAGAGGACCTCGTCGACTTCGGCACCGAGCTCCCGGGCGGTCAGGTCGGCCACCTCCCGGGCGTCCCGGATCCCCCGGCGGCCGGTCCCGGCGTTGGCGATCCCGGCGTTGACGAGCACCGCCCGCACCGGTCCTCCGGCGGCCAGGCGGTCTCGAGCCAGGAGGACGGGAGCTCCCGCCGCCGTGCTCGTGGTGAACATCCCGGCCCAGACGGCGGAGGGCTCGCAGGTGATCAGTGCTACGTCATCCCGATCCCGGAACCGCATGTTGCTGGCCGCGGATCCGAAGCGGAAGCCGAGGGGGGTCTCGGGAATGTCCATGGCCTCTTTCTCTCTTTCAGGGGGACAAGGAGGGAGGAGGTCGCGAATCCTCTCCGGATCTCCAGCCGAGCAGAAGTATAGGCGGCGACCGAAGATGCCTCCAGGGCATGAGGCCGAAGCCCCCGACGCCCTTCGGGTTGATTCCAGGGATTCATGGATGCCCTGGCAGGAAGATATTTTCAGGGCGTGTCCGGCGGCAGAGCATCATCTTCGCCGTCATCGCTCCTCGACGAGGCTCGAACCTCCAGGTCCGCGATTCGTAGGTCTATCCCGGGCCCTGGGCAGTCGTCGTGTTGTCGCCCCTGGGGCTCCTCCATCGGAGACGATCGGAACATCCCCTGTAGAATTTCGCATGCGGAGAGCAGAGGAGGTACGAAACGTCGAATGAGATCGGGACACCGAGGCGTGATGGGGTCCGGATGAGCCGAGGGGCACCCGTCGAAGCCGAGAACGCTCTGCGGCGCAGGGACGCGATCCTGGCGGCCGTGAGCTACAGCGCCAGCCGTTTGCTCCGGGGAGCCGACTGGCGGGAAGAGATCTCCGGAATCCTCGGGCGTCTGGGGGCGGCCACCGACGTGAGCCGGGTCTATCTCTTCGAGAATCACCGGGACGACGAGGGTCGTCTGTTGACCTCCCAGAGATTCGAGTGGGCGGGTCCGGAGGTGGAGCCCCAGATCGAGAATCCCCGGCTCCAGGGCGTTCCCTTCGAAGGGTCGGGGATGGAGCGCTGGGAGGAGGTCCTTTCCCGGGGGGAGACGGTCCACGGGCTGGTGCGGGAGATGCCCGAGAGGGAGCGGAGGATCCTCGAGCCCCAGGGGATCCTCTCCCTCGTCGTGGTCCCGGTCTTCGTTTCCGACGTGTGGTGGGGATTCTTCGGATTCGACGACTGTGGGCAGGAACGCCGGTGGAGCCGGACGGAGCTCGACGCCGTCCGGGCCGCCGCCGACACGGTGGCGGCCGCGATCCAGCGGGACCGGACCCAGAGGGCGCTGCAGGAGCGGAACGAGCAGCTCCTCCAGGCCCAGAAGATGGAGGCCGTGGGTCGGCTGGCCGGGGGAGTCGCCCACGATTTCAACAACCAGCTCACCGCGATCTCGGGATACGCGGAGCTCCTCCTGGCCCAGATCGGGGACGAGCGGGCCCGGCAGGACTGCGAGGAGATCATCCGGGCGGCGGAGCGGGCCGCCTCCCTCACCCGACGACTCCTCACCTTTTCCCGCCGCGAGAAGGCCACTCCCCGGCGAGTCCGGATCGGGGAGGTGGTGGAGGAGACGGAGCGGATGATGAATCGTCTCCTGGGGGAGCCCGTGGAGGTGACGACCGATCTCGGGTCGGACGTCCCGGAGGTCTGGGTCGATCGCGGCCAGCTCGAGCAGGTGCTGGTCAACCTGGCGGTCAACGCCCGGGACGCCATGCCCCGGGGAGGCGAGCTCACGATCGTCACCGGATCCCGGTCGGTACAGGAGGGAACGATCGGGGAGCTCCCCGCCGGCTTGTACGCCGAGCTCGTGGTGACCGACACCGGCGAGGGAATGGGATCGGAGGTCCAGGAGCGGATCTTCGAGCCGTTCTTCACGACCAAGGAGAGTGAGAAGGGGACCGGTCTCGGTCTCTCGATCGTGTACGGGATCGTCACCCAGAGCGGCGGTTGGATCGACGTGGAGAGTCGCCCCGGCGAGGGCACCAGCTTCCGGATCCTCCTACCCGAGGCCGACGCGGCGGAGAGGTCGGCGGAGGTCGGCGGACAGCCCTGACCTATCCGGCCGCGGCGAGCTCTCGATTCGCGTCGGTATCGGTCCCTTCGGGATCGGGAACGGCTCGGGCCCGCACGATGAATCGTTGCGGTGCGTTCCCGATGTACCGAAAGGGGTAGCAGGTGACGAGGGTGAGGGCCCGGTAGCCCGCGGGTCCGACGTGCTCCATCTCCGTGGGATCGACGACCCGGGTCCACTGGACACGATAGGCCTGCTCCTGGTTCGTGTTCTCGAAGATCACCAGATCCCCGGGTCGGATCGATTCGAGGGGACGAAAGAACGAGTCCCGGTGACCCGCGATGGCCAGGTTGTCCCCCTCCCCGGGCACCGCGCTGGAGGGGATCCGGCCCACGGCCCGGCGGAGGGTTCCTTCGGAGACTCCTTCCGCGACGACGACGTCGAGATCGAGGCGGGGCACGATCAATCGGCCGATCGGGGTACCGGGGGCAGGGAGCGCCGGAGAGGCCGGCTGCCCGTCCGTTCGCTGACCGTCCGTTTCCGGTCTGGGAGTCTCCCGGGAGTCGATGGTTCCGGAGGCGAGGGCCTCCCGGCTCCGCTGCTGGAAGAGGAACGCATCGGTCCAGGACCACGCCACGAATCCCAGCAGGATCACCGCCACGATCCAGAGAATCTTCTCGACGGCTCCCAGGAGGGAAGATCGGAAGGACGGCTCCGAGCCGTCGCTGGTCTCTCGGGTCGTCATCCACTCTCGTTCGGATCCGTTCCTGGAATTCTCGGGCACTCGAATGTCTTCCCTTCCACTGTAGAGAGCAAGGCCCGTTCCAAGATCGATCCCCGAGGATCTCGCCGGGGCCTGTGCCCCCAGGGATATCCTGCGGCCTTCCTCTCCAGTTATCTACCCCGCACTCCTTACCGCGCTCCTGCTGCGAGCCCGTGTCTACCGGAATCTGCGGCCTTCCGCTGCCGTCCCGGAGCCTCCGGATCGCAAACCCTGCATCTCCAGGCTTCCACGATCTTTCGCGACGAACCGTCGTGAGCAAGACGGGCTGACGGCCTCGCGACGACACCCACGGGACCGGGTCGAGAGACCGCCGGCGGCGATCGGCAACTTTTGCACTCCGGGAGGGCCCGCCGGGGTCTCGACCCGCGGGAGAGGGCTGGGCGTTCGCCTCCGGGTCGTCGCCGGGAGGCACGGCTCTTGCTCCCGATCAGAGGACGTGACCGAACGGAGCATCTTCGTCGTGGATCCAGGCAAACGAATCGTCTTCCCGTCCCTCCCGAGGAACCTCGGGTGGAGGTCCGAGTCCGCGATGGACCGGGCGACCGGAGCCGGTATCGGGGGTGGGCGGAGCCGAGACACGAGGAACACGGAATTCGAGGGCCTCCGATGACGAGCCCCGGACGCCGCATCGCTTCGGGGAGGTCACCTCGACCGGAGCTCGCCTTCCTTTCCCTGGAGATCGAAGAGTCCCGCCACCACGGTCGCGTCGTCGGTTCCCCCGCGAGCCCCGGCGGCGGCCAGGAGCCGGCGAGACAGAGTGGAGGCGTCGCCCGCTCCTTCGACCTCCGAAAGCACCTCCTCCTCGTCGACGACGTCGGTGAGGCCATCGGTACAGAGGAGGAGCCGGTCGCCGGGACGCAGGGTGATCTCCTGGAGGTCGGGTGCCGGGGAACCCTGGCGGGAACCCAGGGCCCGGGTGACGACATGGGCCAGGGGGGTCAGCCGCTCCTCCGGTTGGCCGAGCTGTCTCTCGACCTCGGCGGCCAGGGTGTGGTCCGTGGTGATTCGATGGAGACGGGTTCCCCGGACCAGATGGCATCGGCTGTCTCCCACGTGTGCGATCAACGCCCTGGGCCAGAGACTCGAGGCCATGGTGCAGGTCGTGGCCATGTGGCTCTCCCGGCGTTGTCCCTCTTCGTGCAGGGCGTCGTCGATTTCGCCGAAGGCGTTTCGAACCAACTCCGGATCGAGAGCTTCCTCCGGAGAGGAAACGCTCCCGAGTCGCCGGGCGAGGGAACGTACGGCCAGGTCGCTGGCCACCTCTCCGGCCTCCAAACCGCCCAGGCCGTCTGCGACGATCAGGACCAAGAGATCGGTGTGGCCGGGGTTCGCCGATTCTCCGAAATGGACGGTCCCCTCCTGGCACCGCTCGGCGATCAGGAACCGATCTTCGTTGGTTCGTCTCTCATCACCTGCCACGCTGGCCCCGGCCAGGTCGATCGTCACCTGCTGGAGCCGGGCGGAGTCCGAGGGGAACATCACCTCGGTGGTCATCTCGTCCAATCGTCGACGGGAAGGGCTGGTGGTGTTTCTTTCCATGGTCTGGTTCCTCCGGGTCGGTTCGCCGTGGGAGACCGGGTCGAAAACCGGCCACGAACGGTCTATCTGCACCTTCCGTGCC
>JAWVZJ010000066.1:0-9543 GCA_033722255.1 Thermoanaerobaculia bacterium
CCTAGGCCATCTAACGGTCAACTCCCCATTGTCCTTCCCTTGGGTGCACCGAGCTACGCGTGCTGCATGCGAGACTTTTCTCTTGGATGGTTGGGCCGCGAGCTGATCCCTCTGGGAACGAACGGCTTCTTCCCCACCGGTGGCCGGCAGACCATGACCTTCCTGATCCTCGAGGAGGAGACCGCTCTGCTCCTCGACGCCGGCACCGGGATGGCCCGGCTCCTGGAGGAGAAGCTCAGGCCCCGCCTGCTCACCTACGACCGCCTGGAGATCCTCCTGACCCACTACCACCTGGATCACGTGGTCGGTCTGAGCTATCTCCCGGCGGTGTGGAAGGAAGGGCCCGTCCGCATCCACGCCCCCGGCCCTCCCCTGGTGGACGGCGACGCCGACGCCCTGGAGCGTCTGGTGGGTCCGCCCCTGTTCCCGAAAGAGCTCCAGGATCTCCCGTTCCCGGTGGAGATCCGATCCTACGCCACCGACACCCTGGATCTGGCCGGGGAGCCGACGCGGTTCCGGCGTCAGGATCACTCCGGAGGCTCGGTGGGGGTTCGCCGCAGATCCCTGGCCTACTGCACCGACTGCCGCGTCGACGAGGGATCGACCCACTTCGTGCGGGGCGTCGATCTTCTCCTCCACGAGGTCTGGGTCACCGAGGGAGAGGCGGCGGCCGGCGATCCCCGGGACGGCCACTCGACGGTGGAGGAGGTGGCGGAGGTCGCCCGCACCGCTGGAGTTTCCCGGCTCCTCCCGATCCACCACCGGCCCGGACGGAGCGACCACGAGCTCCTCGCCATGCGTCGCAGGTTGGAGGAGCTCTCCGGCGCCGAGGTCCTGGAGGGCCGCGAGGGCGCCCCCATCGAGCTGGATTGAGCGCTCCGGGCTCGGAGGACCCTGGGGTACACCGGGTCATGCACCGTGCATGGCCCGGGCTGAAGAGGGAGAACTCCGGGCTAAAGATCGTGGGCCATCGGGTCCTTCAGGACCCGGTAGTAGTGATCGGTGCCGTAGCCCACGAAGTTCGAGACCCGGGAGGTGTAGAGGCAGGAGTAGCTCCGGACCTGACTGCCGAAGAGGCTCTGGCTCCCTCCGGCCTGGAAGACCGAGCCCCAGGCACGGTTGTGCCGCTCGGCGATGGAGTCCCTGAGCTCCCGGGCCCGGCCCCGGAGGATCTTGTGATCCCGGTGAAGAGCGTCGTGACGGCGCCGGATCGTCTCCTCGACCCCGGGATCCCGTTCGGACAGATCCCGATAGAGGTTCAGCACATCTCGCAGGTCGTCCATCTGCTGACCCATGGCCGCGAGCTCGGACTTCAGGGCCGAGAGTCGGCGCCGTTCCGAGGTCTGCTCCTGCTGGACCAGGAGCTCGTCCTCCAGCTCCTGAACGACGAGGGCGGTCCGCCAAGTGGAGGAGAGCTTGCTGGAAACGATGTCGCCGTAGATGTGGTCTCCCACGTACAGGACCTGCTCTCCCGGGATCCCCAGGAGCCGGCGCACTCCGTCCAGGGATCCCCCCCGGTAGATCCCGTTCCAGGACGGTGTCTCCACCTCCTCCTCCGGATCTCCCCGGGCATCCAGTCCCTGGAAGGGACGGGCAGAGCGAAAGAAATCGGGCTTGTCCGCCTCCACGATCACCAGATCGAAGAGCTCCGTCCAGGAGTCGGGACCGGCCTCGGTCTCGAAGAGATGGCCGCACAGACCGTCCGTGTACTCCCAGCTCGAGTTCGTGATCAGGAGCAGGCAGCGATCGCCGAGCCGGAGGCGCTCCAGGGCGAGTGGGAGATCCGGATCGGGACGGAGGAATCGGTCGGGGTCGTTCCGGATCTTCCTCTTCAGAGGACCGTCGTCGTGGACGCCGTCCACCGCCGAGCGCACGTCCTGGAAGAGACGATCGAAGGGTGGGAGATCGAGGGCACCCCGCTCGCCCAGCTCCACGAGCTCGCCGAAGAGATTCACCTCCGGCAGCTCGAAGAGGGTGTCTACCCAGTAGAAGCGGTCGCTCCGGAGGTTCAGCCGATCCTTGCGATAGAGTCTCGCTCTTTCGTCCCGGGCGAGACGCTCCCGCCCCAGATAGGCCCGGGAGACGTACCGGTGGCGATTCATCTTGAGGACGGTCCCGGCCTCGCGATCGACGATCAGGCCCCGGTGGGGAAATCCGGGACGGAACTCGGCCCGTCGAATCGCCGGAGAATACCCCAGGCGGTCCACGAGTCGATCGACGGAGAGCTCGAAAATGAGCTCCTGGACCGGGACCCGGCGGTACGAGGCCAACGTCCAGTCGAGATCGAAACCGATACACCGGATCGTCTCCATGCGGAGGGTCCGGTTCACGAAGATCCGCCGGTGGAGGGGAACCCCCTCCTCCTTCAGCGCGCGCCGCAGCAGCGGCGGAGCGTCGTCGCCGAGAGCCGACGGAAGGTCCTTCATGGCCCCGGCGCGTCCCCGGGCGAAGGCCTCACCGAGGCCCCGGCGACCCCGCGGCTGCCGTGATCCTCCATCGAGGGACTGCCGGAGCGGTCACAGGGAGAACTGGATCGGGATCTGCCACCAGATCTTCACCGGCACTCCGTCCTTCGTTGCCGGCCGCCAGGTGGAGCTCTCGGCCACGGAGAGCGCCTCTCGGTCGAAGCCGAAGCCTGCCTCCTCCGCAACCTCCGTATCGATCACCTCTCCGTTCTCGTCCACCAGGACCTTGACGACGACGGTGGCCTCCTTCCGGAGCCGCTGGGCCACGGGTGGATAGCGGGCCGGCGGTTTCGACAGCAGACGCGGAGGCCGGACCCCGGGTCCCATGGTCACCAGATCTCCCCGCTGAACCTCCGGCTCCGCCGGCTCCGCGTCCGGTGGAGCGGCCTCCTCCGGCATTCTCGTCGGTGTGGGCTCCTCGGGTGCCGGCCGAGACTCCTCGACCTCCTCACCGGCATCCGGTGTCTCGGTGGAAGGCGCCTCCTCCCGAGACTCCGCTTCGGCGATCCGCTCCTCTCCCTCGATTCCGGGCTCAGGGCCGGGAGCGGGGGACTGGGGTTCGGCGGTCTCCTCCGCCGTCTCCGGAGCCGGTTCGGTTGCCGAGGGCTCTTCCGTACCCTCCGCCACCCTCCGGGCCCGGGCTTCCCGCTCGGCCCGCTCCTGGCTCTCGGCCGCCCGCTCCCGGGCCGCCTCCAGCTCGGCCCGAAGGGCCTCGATCTCCCGATCGTACTCCTCCTCGGTCTCCTGCAAGCGCTTGTCCAGCAGCTCCTGGATCTGGGCCTGGAGCTCTTCCTCCCGCTCTTCCGCCTCCTCGGCCTCGGACCGGGCTTCCTCCTCCCGCTGGGCCGCCAGCTCCTCGTCCGACGGAGCGGCCTCGGCCTCAGGGACGGGCTCCGGAGGGGCGTCCGGCCGGGTCGCCGGAGTCTCCGCCGTGGTCGGTGGCTCCTCCGGTCCGCCACCCCCGAAAAGATCGTCCCGGAAGAAGAAGAGACCGGCCGCTGCCGCCGCCACGAGGGCCACCGCCGCCACGATACCGAGGACCAGATTTCTCTTCTTCGAGGCCTTCTCTTCCTCGGAGATCCCGTACTTGTCCCGGATCACGTCCGTGTCCTCCCGGACGCCGGTGGCCTCCCGCAGGTCCGTCTCGGGCTCGGCACCCTCCGGGGTCGGCCCCTTCCTCTCCGGAGCCTCCTCTCCGGCCTGGACGGGGATCTCCATGGTCTTCTCGACCTCGATCTCCTGACTCTCCTTCTCGATCTCGTCCCGGAAGAGGTTGTGCATGAAGAAGGCCAGGTTGAAGGTCGTCGGGTTGTACTGGCCTTCGAACATGAGCTTCGAAAGGGTCTTGTGCCAGGTGATGACGTCGCCGATCCTCTGGTCTCGGGAGGCGAGGCTCTGTTGCAGGAGGCGCTGGAGCTCCTCGGGAGGCGCAGACCCTTCCGGGGTCATGGTGAGGTCGACGATCCGCTCCGCGGGATCCGCCTCCGGGGACACCGGACGTCCCATCAGGAGCTCCAGGAGCAGGATGCCCAGGGAGTACACGTCGTCGGTCTTGTGGATCGGCTGGCCGGCCCTGGCTTCGGGACAGAGGTAACGCACGAGCTGCGGCTCGCGCTTGGCCGCTTCCCGCACACCGGGCGCGACGGCAAAGCCCAGGACCCGGGTCTCCCCCTCGTTGGAGATCATCACCAGCTCGGGGACCACCGCCCCGTGGAGGGCCCTCTCGTCGTTCCGGCGAGTTTCGTAACCGACGGCGAGGCCCAGGGCCACCCGCTCCGCGATGAGGAGGGCGTGGTCCGCCGGGATCGGGTTGTTCCGTTCCGTCGCTTGCTTCTGGAGGCTGGCAAGATCCTTCCCCGAGATGTAGTCGTAGACGACATAGGGCACGTTGTTCACTTGGCCCAGGTCGACGCCGTTCGCGATGTTCGGGCTGCTCAGCGCCTCGTGGTATCCCCCCCGGTCCGAAACCTTCTGCCAGAAGGAGGGACCGTCGACAGCCGGGCCGTTGAAGACCCGGAGGAGGACCACCTCCTCCATCCCCTGGGGACCGATGCGGCCGGCCCGGAAGGTCTCGCCCAACGGATCCTCTCCCAACTTCTTCAGGAGGAGGTAATTACCGAACTGCTCACGGGTATTCATGGAATCTCGTACCTCTCGACTGTGAACGTCGTCACCATGGGCATTGTAAACCCTGTTGATACAACACGCTCCGGCCCCTGTCAATTCGGCCACCGGCTGGAGCCCGCCCCGAGGGAGGAACGGCGACGTCTCCGGGAGTCACGGCGGGTCCGTGCCCTGCCGACGACCGCGCCAGTAGTCCTGCTGCCAGCGACGGACGTTTCGCCGATGCTCCCGGTAGGTGGAGGCGAACACGTGGCTGCCGTCGTTCCGGGAGACGAAGTAGAGATACGGCACGTCCGCCGGGGCGGCGGCGGCCTCCAGGCTCCCCGACCCCGGCGAGCAGATCGGTCCCGGCGGCAGCCCCGGATGACGATAGGTATTGTACGGATTCTCCATCTCGAGGTCGTCCTTCTGGAGATTCCCGTCCCACTCGCCCCGCCGCTTCAGGGCGTAGATCACCGTCGGATCCGCGTACAGACCGATCCCCCGCCGGAGGCGGTTCGCGTAGACCCCGGCGATCACCGGACGTTCCTCGGGGATCCGGGCCTCCTTCTCCACGATGCTGGCCAGGGTCACCACGTCCCGGACAGTGGAGAGGATCTCGGAGGCCGGGAACGACGAGGGGCGAATCTCCTTCGCCCATCGACTCCGGAATGTCTCCACCATCCGGTGCACGATCTCCTCCTCTCCGACCTCGGTGGGAAACCGGTAGCTCTCCGGAAAGAGGTAACCCTCGAGGGTCTCCGCCTCCGGATCGAGATCTCGGATCGGTGCGGGATTCCGCATCACCTCCAGGAACGTACCGAGCTCGCCGAATCCCTGGTCCACGAGGCTCCGGGCCGTTTCCTCCAGGGTCAGCCCCTCCCGGACGGTCAACTCGATCAGGAGGACATCCCCTGAGGCGATCTTCTCCAGGGCCTCGGGAATCGTGGGGGCCTCTTCGAACCGGTAGGTCCCGGCCTGGAGGACCGGTCGCTCCACCAGGAGAAGATGGAGGCGTCCCAGGAGGGCGTCCTCGATCACGCCTCTGGCCTCCAACCGTTCCAGCACCTCCTGCACGCTGGTCCCCCTGGGGATCTCCACCTCCACGGGGCCCTCGAAACGACGCGAGGGTCGCTCGAGCGCCTCCCGGACCCGGTACACCCCGGCGGCTCCTCCTACCAGAAGCAGCAACAGGAGAGCCACCGAGATCCGCTTCAACATCCCAGGGCCTCCTCCAGGAGGATCTGGGCCGCCACCTGGTCGACCTTCTCCGGCCTCTCCCGGGGATCGATCCCGGCCCGACGGAGACGCCGGATCGCCTCTCGGCTGGTGAGACTCTCGTTGATCATCCGTACCGGGAGGCCGGTGGTCTCCTCGAGCTTCGTCGCGAAGCGTCGGGCCCTCTCGGCTCCCTCGCCGACCCGCCCGTCCAGGTGCCGCGGCTCTCCGACCACCCATCCTTCGATCTCTTTGCGACGGGCGAGATCCACCAGCTCGGAGAGGACCTGACGATCGCTGCGCCGCTCGAGGGTGGTCAGGGGAAGGGCGAAGCGGCCCCCGGGATCGGTTACCGCGATCCCCACTCTTCGCTCGCCGAAATCGACGGCCATCAACCGCAACGAAGGGTCCTCGAATGGCCGGGGAGGTGTGTTAGCATCGCCGTCACTTCGTAGGCTGTCGCCGAGCCGCGGTACGTGACCCAGCGACCACAACCGGGAGCCATTATGCAGGATGTCGTCATACTGAGTGCTGCTCGTACGCCGGTGGGTTCCTTCCAGGGAGCCCTCGCTCCTCTTCCGGCCCACACCCTCGGAGCCCGGGCCCTGGCCGGAGCCTTCGAGAGGGCCGGGGTCGAGCCGGGGCAGGTCGATCAGGTCTACATGGGATGCGTGCTCACCGCCGGTCAGGGTCAGGCTCCGGCCCGACAGGCGACCCTGGGAGCCGGATGCCCCACGAGCACCGGAGCCATCACGCTGAACAAGGTCTGTGGATCGGGCATGCGGGCCGTGATGAGCGCGTCGAACGATCTCCGATGCGGAGACTTCTCGATCGCGGCCGCCGGCGGGATGGAGAGCATGTCGAATGCCCCCTACCTGGCCCGGGGCGCCAGGGACGGATTGCGTCTGGGCCACGGCCGCCTGATCGACTCGATGATCCACGACGGGTTGTGGGATCCGTACAACGACCAGCATATGGGGAACTGCGCCGAGGCCTGTGTCCGAGAGTACTCCTTCACCCGGGAGGCCCAGGACGACTACGCCCGGGAAAGCTACGAGCGGGCCCGTCGGGCCTCGAAGGAGGGGATCGCCGAGCGGGAGATCGTACCGGTGGAGGTGCCCCGGAGGAAGGGAGATCCGAAGCTGGTGGAGCGGGACGAGGAGCCGTTCCGGGCCGATCTGGAGAAGATGCCGAAGCTCCGTCCGGCCTTCGAGAAGGAAGGCACGGTCACCGCGGCGAACGCGAGCAAGATCAACGACGGAGCCGCAGCACTGGTCCTCACGACCGCCGACCGGGCCGGGGAGCTCGGACTCGAGCCCATCGCCCGGATCGTGGCCCACGCGACCACGGCCCGGGACCCGGAGTGGTTCACGACCGCTCCCATCGGGAGTACCCGGGCGGTGCTGGAGCGAGCCGGGCTCACCGTGGAGGAGATCGATCTCTTCGAGATCAACGAGGCCTTCGCCGCCGTGGCCATGGCCGCCATGGAAGATCTGGAGATTCCCCACGAAAAGCTGAACGTTCTGGGGGGTGCAGTGGCCCTCGGGCATCCCATCGGGGCCTCGGGAGCCCGAATTCTGGTGACCCTCCTCAACGCCCTGGAGCAACGGGACGGACGCCTCGGCTGTGCGGCGATCTGCCTCGGAGGCGGCGAGGCCACGGCGATGATCGTCGAGAGGCTGGGCTGAGCCGGCGGCGTGAAGCGAGGTTTCCTCCTCTCTGCGGTGGCTGTCTGGCTCGTCCTGGGGTCGATTCCCCTGGCCGGCCAGGAGGAGCCGAAGCCTCCCCCCGAGGAGGAGAGCGGGGAGAGCTCCGACGGACCGGAATCCGGAGACGAAGGAGCCACTGAGCAGTCCGGGACGGATCGGATCGAGTTCCGGCTTCCCCTCCCGGAAGATCAGGGCGGAGGGACAGTAACCGGCATCGCCGGCTCCCTCGAGTATCGAGAAGAGGAGGTCGTGATCCTCTCCGACGGGGTGGAGATCCACCACGAGAACGTGGTGCTCCGGGCGGAGAGGATGCAGCTCGATCTCTCCACGCAGGTGGTCACGGCGGAGGGAAACGTGATTCTCGACCAGGGCCCGAGCCGGATGACCGGGGCCACGGTGAGCTACGACCTGGAGGAGAAGACCGGCATCCTCACTCAAGCCACGGCAGCGGTCCAGGGAGGCTATTACTTCAGCGGCGACGAGCTGGCACGTCTCTCGGAGACCGAGTTCACGATCGAGGAGGGAACCTTCACCGCCTGTAAGGGGGAGGTCCCGCCCTGGAGCTTCCACGTGGGCCGGGCCCGGGTGGAGGTCGAGGGCTACGCCCGGATCCACGACGCCAGCATGCGAGTGAAGACCCTGCCGGTGATCTACACGCCGTACCTCCTCTGGCCCACCAAGACCGAGCGGACGTCCGGCCTCCTGATCCCCAAGGTCGGGTACTCCGACGATCGGGGAGCCTACCTCGGCCTCGCCCATTTTCAGACCCTGGGCCGGAGCTACGACACGACGATCTTCGCCGATCTCTACAGCGAGGGCTTCACGGGGCTCGGAAACGAGCTCCGGTACCACCCGACCGAGGGTACCGAGGGCCGCTTCGAGGGCTACGCCATCCGGGATCCCGACGAGGATGACACCCGGTGGAAGGTCCGGTGGGACCACACCACGCGGGACCTCCCCCGGGGACTGCGGGCAGTGGCCCACTTCGAGGACTACTCCGATTTCCGTTTCTTCCGGGACTTCGAGCGGCAGCTGAACGCCAAGGCCCAGAGCTCCGTCTACTCGAACGCGTTTCTCACCGGGAACTGGGGGAGCCACTCCCTCAACCTGATGGTCGATCGACGGGAGAACTTCCTCTTCCAGGACCGGGTGGTGGAGCTCTCCCAGCTCCCGGAGCTGGAGTACTCGATCCGGCCCACCCGGATCGGATCGACCCCCCTCTACTACTCCCTGGACAGCGCGGCCCATTTCCTCTCCGTCGATCGCTCCGAGGCCTACCGGGGCGAGTACTCCCGGTTCCACCTCCGGCCCACCCTCAGGCTTCCCCTCTCCCGATGGCCCTGGCTCTCGGTGTCGGTGGACGGGGGCGGAGTCTTCACCTGGTGGGAGAACAGTCTCGACCGGGACGCGGGACCGATCCGGCTCTCCGACGAATCCCTGACCCGGGCCCTGCCGATCGCGGGGGCCGAGATCGTCGGTCCCTCCTTCTCCCGCATCTTCGAAGGGAATCTGGGAGCCTTCGGGAAGTTCAAGCACCTGATCGAGCCCCGGGTCACCTGGGCGTTCTCCGACGAGTTCGAGGACCGGGAGCTCGTCCCCCGCTTCGACGAGCTGGACACCGTCAGCAGCCGGAACACCGCCCGGATCGTCTTGACCAACCGCGTCCTGGGCAAGCCGGCACCGGAAGAGCCGGAGGAGGACCAGGAGGTCGGTGACGAGGGGGAAGATGGAGGAGAAGAGGACCCAGACGTCGAGGAAAAGGACGCGGAAGAGGGAGACCAGGAGGAGATGACGGCTCTGGAGCGGGTGGCCTCGGGGAGCGCCCGGGAGATCTTCTCCTTCGAGCTCTCGCGGCGGTACAGCTTCGACGAGTCCGAGCCGCTGGAGAGGGGCGGAGAGATGGAGTCCCAGTGGGGTCCCTGGGAAGCGACCCTCCGGTCCTACCCCTCCGATCGATTCGGATTCCGCCTCGACCTCGACTACAGCGACCTCTTCTCTCAGCTCACCTCTGTGCGTCTCACGGGCAACGTCGGCTTCGGACCGGGCAA
>JAWVZJ010000067.1:0-9541 GCA_033722255.1 Thermoanaerobaculia bacterium
GCTCCTCTTCGACGAGTAGAGGGGACACGACAATGAAAAGGGAGAAGACGATGCATTGGAGAGGTCTCACACTGACGCTGCTCGGGGGTTGCCTGGCGGTGTTCCTCTGCTCCATGCCCATGCAGGCCGGAGACGATGCTCCGGCCCCCGACCCCCGGACGGCTCCCGGGACTCCGACCGATCCCGCGATTCCGGGTCTGGATCCCACCTCCGAGGTCTCCCAGGCCGTGGGCCAGCTCACCCGGATCTACACCTACCAGGAGCTCTTGGAGGGGGTCTACGTGGGGTCCGAGCTCTGTCTCGCCTGCCATCCCTCGTTCGAGACCTGGAAGGGAACCAAGCACGCCCGGATCCTGCGGCGTCCCGATCGGGAGTTCTCCCTGATGCCCGGACAGGGGGTGGTGGCGGACTACGACCGCAACGGGGTCGACGACTTCCTCCAGGGTCTGGACTTCAACCAGATCTCCTCGGCCTTCGATCGGTTCAAGCCGAACGCGCCCGTCCTGGGATTCTCCGGAGGCCAGTACACGATCACCATCGGCGAGCTCACCATGCCCGTGGTGGCCACCAACGGGGGCAACGGGGTCTGGAAGCAGCGGTACCTGGTCCGGATCCCCGTCACCGGGACCTCCGACGGACTGACCCGGAGCAACTACGTGAGCCCGCTCCAGTACAACGAGGCTCCGGGCCGGTGGGCGACCTACCGGACCGACGCCTGGTACGACGGCTCGAACCAGCCCCGGTACGGGGCCGGGACGTCGGTGGAGACGGTGGCGTCCCAGAACCACCGGGACTTCTCGCAGCGGTGCATCGGGTGTCACACCACCGGGACCCGGGACATCCGGCGCTCCGCCGCCGGGGAGTGGCTCTTCACGCCCTATCAGGCACTGCTGTTCGATCCCGACGCCCCCACGACCCTGGACTACGACCACGACGGGAACCCGGATCTGGTGAACATCGGTTGCGAGTCCTGTCACGGCTTCGGTTCTCGGCACATCCTGGGGGGCGGAGATCCGTCGGAGATCGTGAATCCGTCGGAGCTCTCCACCGAGGCGGCCAACGAGGTCTGCGGTCAGTGCCACGCCCGGGTGGAGTCGGTGCCCAGGGGCGTCTTCGACTGGCCGATCCTGGACGACTCGAAGACGCCGTTCGTCCCGGGCCAGGGGGAGGATCTGGAAGACTATTTCACCGACAACTCGGCCCGGTGGCCGGACGGCATCCACGCCAGCCTGAACCACCAGCAATACCTGGACTTCCTCGAGTCGCCGAAGCCCGGATTCCAGTTCCATCCGGTCAAGTGCGCCGAGTGCCACGATCCCCACGGGGCGACCACGAATCCGAGGTTGATCCGAGACGTCTTGGTCGAGGACGGGATCACCATCCCCACCAGAGTGGAGGACAACTCCCTCTGTCTGGCCTGCCACGCTCCCCACGGCCCCTTCGAGGAGCTGACCAAACAGCAGATCGCCAACCTGGAGCAGAACGCCCAGGAGATCGAGGACGTGGTGGAGGCCCACGCGAACCACCCGTACGGGCCGGCCCGGCTCATGGGTTTGGACCGGTGCACGGAGTGCCACATGCCCAGGGTCGCGGTCTCGGCCGTGCCCTACGACATCCGCTCCCACGTGTTTGACGCGATCCCGCCGGAGCAGACCCTGAAGTACCAGGAGCAGGGCGGCATGCCGAACTCCTGCGCCGTGAGCTGCCACAGCCGGAAGGCCAACGTTTTCGGGCTCGGGATCGACCCGGACATCGGGAACTGGACCCAGTCCTTCGACCGGACCACGGCCCGGATCCTGGAGAACTACTTCGGTCCTGGCGGCATCTGGTGGGACACGGCGGACGCGGATTCCGCGACCTTCGAGAACCTCCTGATGTCGGCCCATCCCGAGGACGCCGAGGCGGCGCCCTCGCCAGAGGAGGCCGGGGACTGAGGGGTCGGTCGATCTGACCTGATCGTTTCGGGGGGATCCCGGGCAGCGGGGTCCCCCTTTCTCCTTCGGGGCTCAGGCGTTCGAGTCCTCATCCACCGAGACTCTGGACGCCCAGGGCCGCCAGGGCCCGGAGACTGGCTTCGACCTCGGGAACCCGGTCGTCCTCGACCCGGATCCAGAAGAGGAGACCGCCGCCCTCCAAGCCGGAGGCGTAAGTGGCGGCCATCTCCTCGGAGAGACCGATCTGGGCCAGGGAGGTCTCGAGGTCCGGGACCCGGTCGTCCGACCCGGCGGCCGTCTCCACGACGCTCGTTGCCAGGGTCCCGGTGGCGTAGACCTCGGTGGCCGGGAGCCCGACCGGCTCCTCCCGGGCCAGGAGACCGTCCAGGCCCTGGAGCTCCTCGCTTTCCTCGGCGGAGGTCTTCCGGGAGATCTCCAGGGCCGTCTCGGCCAGCGCCGTATCCACGATGACGTTCAGCTCGGACTCGGAGAAGTTGACGCCGAGAAGGCGGTCGACCGCCGCCCGGGCGGCGTCGTAGTTGGTGAAGAGGGCGAAGATCGTCTGCATGGTGGTGTCCTCCCCGGATTCGCGATCTCCCGCCTACAATAGCCTCTCCAGTGATCCCGGAGCCCTCGCGGAGGCGATGCCGCGGACGGTTCCGGGCCGAGTCGGCATCGGCCTTGCGTGAACTTCGGGTGAGGGGAGCGAGGAGTGGCGGAACAGAAAGACGAGCGAGAGAGCGGGAGCGGGGCGGCGGAGCGTTCCGGGCCGGAGGCGGACCGGCACGAAGGAGGCTCCCGGGACCCGTACCGGCGGCCCCCCGGCGGAGGTGGCGGGGACGGAGGGTCCGGATCCACCTTCGGGGGCTCGCCGAAGCTCGGCCGTCGCCTGATGATCTGGATGCTGATTCTGCTGGCGGTAGTCTGGCTCTGGCAGCTCTCGGCTCAGGCCGGCGGAGCTCCCACCATCGGATACGACACCTTCCGGGACCAGCTCGAGGAGGGCAGCGTGTCGTCGGTGCGGATCCGGGGGCAGGAGATCCAGGGCGAGCTGGTGGAGTCCCGGTCCCTGGAGCTGGTGGACGGGAGGACCACCGAGATCCGGGAGTTCGTCACCGTGGTTCCCTCCACCGGCGACGAGGAGCTCCTGGCCGATCTCCGGGGGCAGGGGGTGGAGATCGTGGCCGAGCCGGAGCAGCAGTTCCCCTGGACCTTCCTGCTGGTGACGATGCTCCCTTTCTTCCTGATCCTGGGGTTGGGAGTGATGATCATGCGCCGGATGCAGTCCCGGGGTCGGAACCTCTTCGGATTCGGCAAGAGCAAGGCCAAGGTGTACCAGCGGAGCAAGGAGGAGACCACCTTCGAGGACGTGGCGGGGGCCGAGGGTCCGAAGCGGGAGCTGATGGAGGTCATCGAGTTCCTCCGGGATCCCCGGAGATTCCAGCGTCTCGGGGGACAGATTCCCCACGGAATCCTGCTCCAGGGGCCTCCGGGTACCGGGAAGACCCTCATGGCCCGGGCCGTGGCCGGGGAGGCCGATGTGCCCTTCTTCTCGGTCACCGGATCCGATTTCGTGGAGATGTTCGTCGGTGTCGGGGCCTCGCGAGTCCGGAGCATGTTCGAGGAGGCCAAGAAGGTGGCGCCGGCGATCCTGTTCATCGACGAGCTGGACTCCATCGGCCGGGCCCGGGGAGCCGGCCTCGGCGGCGGCCACGACGAGCGGGAGCAGACTCTGAATCAGCTTCTTTCCGAGATGGACGGCTTCGAGAAGTTCGAGAGCGTGGTGGTGATGGCCTCGACGAACCGTCCGGACGTCCTGGACAAGGCCCTGCTCCGTCCTGGGAGATTCGATCGGGTGGTGACCGTGGATCTGCCGACCCGTAGCTCCCGGGAGCGGATCCTCCAGATCCACGCCCGTGGGAAACCCTTGGCCGAGGACCTGGATCTGGGCACCATCGCCCGGACGACCCAGGGATTCAGCGGTGCGGATCTGGAGAATCTGCTGAACGAGGCGGCCCTGATCGCCGCCCGGAGGGACAAGGAGGCCATCGACTCCGAGGACGTGGAGGAGGCCCGGGACAAGGTCATGCTGGGGCTGGAGCGGGAGGGCCTTCATCTCAGCGACGAGGACCTGAAGAGCCTCGCCTATCACGAGGGGGGCCACGCCGTGCTGGCGGTGGTCCTGGACCACGTGGATCCTCTCCACAAGGTGACTATCGTCCCGCGGGGCCGGGCCATGGGGGTGACCCAGGTCCTTCCCGAGGAGGAGCGCTACATCTTCCGGAAGGAGTACCTGGTCGACCGGCTGGTGATGACCATGGGCGGCCGGGCCGCGGAGCGGCTGGTCTTCGACACCGCCACCAGCGGCGCCGAGAACGATCTCCGACAGGCAACGCGGATGGCCCGGAAGATGGTGGTGGACTGGGGAATGAGCGACCGGTTCGGCCACATCAGCCTCGGTGGGGAAGGGGAGGACGTCTTCCTCGGCCAGGAGATCGCCCGGCGCCGGAACTACAGCGACGCCACGGCCAAGGAGGTCGACGACGAGGTCGACAAGATCCTGGAGGCGGCGTTTCGTCGGGCCACGGAGCTCCTGGAGGAGCATCGGGAGGGCCTGGACCGACTGGCGCAGGTCCTCCTGGAGGAGGAGGAGATTCCGGGGAAGCGGGTCCTGGAGATCCTCGGCCTCGGGCCGGAGGAGGCCGAGGAGGAGATGGAGACGGCGACCGAGGTTCCGCCGCCGGACTGAGCCGGATTCTCCTGTAGACTCCGAAAAACGGCAGCGGGAGGGACGAGACATGGCTCAGGTAGTCGGCGTCGGCGGAATCTTCTTTCGGTCCCGGGATCCGGAGAGTCTCGGGACGTGGTATCGGGAGTGGCTGGGGGTCCCGGTGTCCCACCCCCACGGGGCCTCTTTCGAGCCGGGAGCGGTCCCCCGGGGAGGCTTTACGGTGTGGGCGCCCTTCGACGAGGAGACGACCTATTTCGAGCCGTCGGACCGGCAGTTCATGGTCAATCTGATCGTCGATGACCTCGAGGGAGCCCTTTCTCAGGTCCGGGAGGGGGGCGCCGAGGTCGTGGGCGAGATCGAGGAGTACGAGTACGGACGCTTCGGCTGGTTCGTGGATCCCGAGGGGAACAAGGTCGAGCTCTGGCAGCCGGAGGCCACGGCCGACGAGGCCTCCCTGGCCGTGGGCTGAGGCCTGCCGGGCTACCCCTCGTGTCGGTCACTGCCCGTCCCAAGATTCCCCGGATCGATCTCGCGAGCTACCGAGGCGGTGATCCCGGCGATCGCCGCGGTGCCGTGGCGACGGGGGGAGACGCCCTGCGGGAGATCGGTGCGCTCCGCCTGTTGGGACACGGCGTTCCGTCGGAGCCGGAGGGAGCGATCGCCGAGTCCGGCCGGGGAGGAGCTCTACGCCGGACCGGCGCCGAGATCCTCCGCCTCCTGGCGGACTATTTCGGGCTTCCGGAAAAGAGCTTCAGCCGGAGGATGGGGGAGGACGGATGGGTCCGTGCGCCCGCGAACGGCAGGAGGGAGGATTCGGCTCGTCCCCTCCTGTTCCTGGTGCCCTCACCGGAGTCGAGCGGACTGGAGGTCGAGGGTCCCGAGGGCGTCCGGGACCTCGCCCGGGCCCGATCGGGGGAGCTGGTGGCGGTTCCGGGACCGGCTCTGGAGCGGCTCACCGGGGGGGTGATGCCGACGGTCGTTCTCCGGCCGGCAGAGGGGGGCGAAGGCGAGGATCTCTTCGTGCTCCTGGCGGAGCCGAGCCGGGACCTCGCCCCCATGGAGGAGTTCCTGGACGCTCAGAGGAAGTAGAGCTCGTCGTCGACCCGGGGCTTCTTCGCCAGTCGGGAGAGTCCCCGGGCCTTTTCCTTGAGCTGGAACCACTCCTCCAGAGCCTCCCCGTCGTCGCCCAGCTCGTCGCCCATCTCCTCCTCGAGGGCGTCCAGGTCCTCTCCGGACTCCAGGCGCTGGAGCATCTCCTCCATCCGGGGGCCGAGCTTCATTCCCGCCGCCTCTCCGAACCGGCGGAAGAACTTCGCCATCACCCGGGGGTCCTCCTCGTTCTCCATGCCCTCCAGCTCCCCCATCATCGAGCCCATGGCCGCCTCGAGGCGCTCCTCGTCCAGACCGGCGAAGAGCTCGTCCTCCGGCTCCTCCGAGCTTCCGAGGCTCTCGACCATGGCGAAACGGGCCGGGCGTCGCTCCAGCTCCTCGAGCCCGCAGCGGGGGCAGTCGGGTCGGGCCTCGGTGTCGATGGACGGTGAGAAGAAGTTGAAGAGCATGTGGCACTCTTCGCAGTAGAACTCGTAGATCGGCATCGGGTCTCGGCTTTATGGGTCGGTTCCGTCGGCTTCGGGTTCAGTTTCGGGCTCGGCTTGGGGCTCGAGTTCGGCTTCGCGCTCCTGCTCCTCGGCGTCCGTCGGCCCGGGGTCCTCGTCCGGCAGGGAGGAGAAGTCGAGCTCGGTGCCCTCCGGGAGCTTCTCCAGTCGGGTGATCCTGAGCATCGGATCGCCCTCCCAGCGGACCTCGAACTCGAAGTCCACGGCGTCTCCCTCCCGGAGCTCGTCCACCGTCAGGGACGGGGCGACGGAGAAGGGCATGGTCATGCTGTCCATGCCCACGCTCTCGCCCTCCCGGGAGACGAACTCGGGGATCGACTCGTGGCGGATCAGGAGCGATCGGGAGCCCGGGGCCGGGGAGATGACCACCTCGCCCCGGGCCTCGTAGATCGCGTCCGGGGGAGAGGGCTCCTCCGGCTCTCCGGCGCAGGCGCCGGCCAGGAGGCCGAGACCGGCGAGGAGAACGAGGACGGTGAAGAGCCCGGGGATCGTGCCGGTCCCGGGACTCCGGAGCCGGCGACCGTTCGGTGCCCGGTGGTGGCGGGGGGAGCTCATTCCGCGGTCAGGACCCGCTCGATCCGCTCGAAAGCCCAGTCGATCTCCTCTCGGGTGATGACCAGGGGCGGGGCGATCCGGATCACGTGGTCGTGGGTCTCCTTGCACAGGAGGCCGTCGTCCATCAGGGCCTCGCAGAATCTCCGGGCCCCGCCGGCCTCGGGATGCAGCTCGATCCCGATCCAGAGGCCACGGCCCCGGATCTCCTTGACGTAGGGGGAGTCGATGGTCTCCAGCCGGTCCATGAAGTACCGGCCCAGCTCGGCGGAGTTCTCGATCAGGCCCTCGTCCACCAGGACCCGGAGGGCCGCCCGGCCCACGGCGGAGGCGATCGGATTGCCCCCGTAGGTTGAGCCGTGGTCGCCGGGGTGGAAGACGCCCATGACCTCCTCGTCGGCCAGGACGGCAGAGACGGGGTAGAAGCCGCCGGACAGCGCCTTGCCCACGATCACTACGTCGGGACGGATCCCCTCGTGCTCGTAGGCGAAGAGCTTGCCGGTGCGGCCCAGGCCGGACTGGATCTCGTCCACCATGAGGAGGGCGCCCTGCTCCTCGGTGATCCGGCGTAGGTTCCGGAGATAGCCGTCGGGCGGAATCAGGATCCCGCCCTCGCCCTGGATCGGCTCCAGGAGGATGGCGGCCACGTTTTCGTGCATCGCCTCCTCGACGGCGTCGGTGTCCCCGAAGGGAAGGAGGCGGAACCCCGGGGCGAAGGGTCCGAAGCCCTCCCGGTACTGCGCTTCGGAAGAGAACCCGACGATGGTGGTGGTCCGGCCGTGGAAGTTGTTCCGGAAGACCAGGATCTCGGCCTCGTCCCTCGGGATCCCCTTGACGGTGTAGGCCCATTTCCGGGCCGCCTTGATGGCGGTCTCCACCGCCTCGGCTCCGGTGTTCATGGGGAGCATCCGGTCGTAGCCCGAGAGCTCGCACAGCTCGCGGTAGAAGAGGCCGAGCTGGTCGTTGCGGAAGGCCCGGGAGGTCAGGGCCAGCCGGCTCGCCTGCTCCACCAGCGCCTCCCGGATCTTCGGGTGACCGTGGCCCTGGTTCACGGCCGAGTAGGCGGCCAGGAAGTCCATGTACTTCTCGCCGTCGGCGTCCCAGACCCAGATCCCCTCGGCGCGGCTGATGACGACGTCCAGCGGGTGGTAGTTGTGGGCCCCGTAACGCTCCTCCAGCTCGATGGACTGCCGGGAGCGAGATGCAGTCGCGGTCTCCATGAGATCCCTCCTTCCGTTCGAATGGATCGGGGCGGACTGGTCGATCCGGACACCAAGAGGTCGGTCCGGGAGGCCCCACACTCCCGATTGTGGCACAGGGGCCCGGGGAGGCCAAGGGCGTATTTGCTCCATTCTTCGATCTGCTCCCACGGCGTGAAGATCGGGCTCTCGGTTCGAGGGGAAAGGCGTTCAGGGCGTTGCCGAGTGACTGCCAGCGCCCGGTACAATGTGAGGGTGGCTCGTCGTAGGAAGAGGAGAGCGGGGATGATCGATCCGGTTCCGGGATCGTGAGCGGCGTCCCCGAGTCGGTCGCCGATCCCTCCCCGATCCGGGCCGCGGTGGAGGAGATCCGGGAGGACGCCCGACTGGGTCCCCAGGTCGTCCGGGCGTTCCATCTCCCGGGTCAGGAGGCCCGGTTCGGCGAGCTCGCTCCGGTTCTCCCGGAGCCCCTGGCCGACGCCCTGTCCCGGGCCGGGATCGAGCGCCTCTGGAGCCACCAGGCGGAGGGGGTGGAGGCCGCCCGGCGGGGTGACGACGTCCTGGTCACCACGCCCACGGCGTCGGGGAAGTCCCTGGTCTTCCACCTTCCGGTCCTGGAGGAGGCGGTCCGGGGGGGAGACGGCCGGGCCCTGTTCCTCTTTCCGCTCAAGGCCCTGGGCCAGGACCAGCGGACCAAATTCCTGGAGCTCTCCATGGCGGCGGGGGTGCCGGCCTCGTGTGAGATCTACGACGGGGACACCCCCCGGAGCCGGCGGAGGAAGATCCGAGACGATCCGCCCCGGGTGGTGGTCTCGAACCCGGACATGCTCCACCTGGGAATCCTGGGTTCCTGGCCCTCCTGGGAGCCGTTCCTCCGGGAGCTGCGCTGGATCGTTCTCGACGAGCTCCACACCTACCGGGGGATCTTCGGCAGTCACTTCTACCACGTGTTGCAGCGGTTCCTCCGGGTCTGTCGGGGCGTGGGCTCGGAGCCCAGGCTGGTGGCCTCCTCGGCCACGGCGGCCAATGCCGGGGAGTTCGCCCGGGCCCTGACCGGCCGGGAGTTCCATTGGATCTCCGAGTCCGGCTCGCCCCGGCGGGGCCGACATCTCCTCCTGGTCCAGCCCGAGACCAGCCCCTACACCACCACTCTCCGGCTCCTGATCCGGCTCCTGAAATCGGATCTCAAGACCATCGTCTTCACCAAGGCCCGTCGCATCACGGAGCTGTTGTACAAGTGGCTGCGACAGCAGGAGCCGGAGCTGGCCCGAAAGGTGGCCAGCTACCGGGCGGGCTTCCTGCCGAAGGAGCGGAGGACCATCGAGGCCGAGCTGTTCTCCGGCCGCCTCCAGGGGGTGATCTCGACTTCGGCCCTGGAAATGGGGATCGACGTGGGGGGGCTGGCCGCCGGCATCCTGGTGGGTTACCCCGGGCGCGTGTTGGCGACGTGGCAGCGCGGGGGCGGGGCGGGACGGGTGGGTCGGGAATCCCTGACGGCCCTGGTGGCCC
>JAWVZJ010000068.1:0-9502 GCA_033722255.1 Thermoanaerobaculia bacterium
ATAATCAACAAATTGTGCAAACCAGAGTCCGGTTTTCTCGGCTCCCGATGGCGGAAGCGGGAGGACCTCGCCGAGCTTCCGATCATCGCCTTGACCGCCCATGCACTTCGAGGGGATCGGGAGCGGTTCCTCGAAGGCGGTTGTGACGGGTACATCTCCAAACCGATCGACGTGGCCAGCTTCCCCCAGACTGTCCAGGGATACCTGGACAGGGCGATCGAGGGCGATTGACCGGTGCCTGCCAGCGAGGAAGAGGCCCTGGTGCTCGCCGTGGACGATCAGCCCGAGAACCTGGAGCTGGTCACGGCGATCCTCGCCGGCGAGGGGTATCGAATCCAGGTGGCAGGGGACGGGAAGGCCGCTCTGGATTCGGTGAGCCGGGAACGACCGGATTGCATCGTCCTCGACGTGATGATGCCGCGAATGGACGGCTTCGAGGTCTGTCGGCGGCTGAAGGAGGATCGCCGGACGCATTTCATCCCCGTCGTGATGCTCACCGCCCTTTCTGCCGTGAACGACAAGGTCCAGGCCTACGATGCCGGAGCCGACGATTTCCTGAACAAGCCGGTCCATGCCAACGAGCTCCGGGCCAGGGTCCGGTCGTTGGTCCGGATCAAGAGGCTCCGGGACGAGCTGGACACCTCGGAGAACATCATCGTCTCCATGGTCCAGGCCCTGGAGAGCAAGGATCCCCGGAGCGCGGGTCACTCGGAGAGGGTGGCAAGGCGGGCGATCCGCCTGGCCAGACGCCTGGACTTGGAGCCCGGCTCGGTGGAGACGGTGGGGAAGGCGGCCCTCCTGCACGATCTGGGCAAGATCGGCGTACCGGAGAGGAGCCTCCGGGAGCCAGACCGGCTCAGCTCCGAGGGACGGGAGGAGTACCGACGCCATCCCCTTCTGGGGGCCCGGATCCTCTCTCCCCTGGAATCGTTCCGGAAGGTCCGAAAGATCATCCGTCACCACCACGAGCGCCTGGACGGGAGCGGCTATCCGGACCGGGTATCCTGGAGCGATTTCGACGTCATGACGGAGATCGTGTCTCTGGCGAACTACTTCGATCATCTCCACTCCCGAGGCCCGGAGAACGAGGTGCGGGAGAGGCTGGACCGGTCGATCGGGAAGGGTCAGTTTCGCCGCGAAGTGGTGGAGGAGCTTCTGGAGGTCGAGCCGCGGACGCCGGAGGCGGCCGAAGGATGGCAGGAAAGGAGCGGGGAGAGCTGGCTGGAGCTCCTCCCGGTCGAGGACGTGGCTCACACGGGAAGGATCCTCGTGGTGGACGACACGGCCTCCAACCGGGAGGTGCTGGAGACTGTCCTGGGAGAGGCCGGGCACGAGGTGATCACGGTGGGCACGGGAGAGGCGACTCTGACGGCTCTCTCCGAGGAGGTCCCGGACCTCCTGTTGCTGGACGTGCACCTTCCGGACATCGACGGCTTCGAGGTCTGCCGACGGGTCAAAGAGCGACCGGAGACGGAGTTCCTGCCGGTGATCCTGGTCACCGCGCACCACGAGCTCCGGGACCGGAATCTGAGCTCGGAAGTCCGGGCCGATGATTTCCTTGTCTATCCGATCGATCGCCTCGAGCTGATCGCCCGGGTCGAGTCCCTGCTGCGCCTTCGACTCTATTTCCAGGACCTGGAGGAGTACCAGGGCGTGATCCTCTCCCTCGCTTCCGCCCTGGAGGCGAAGGATCCCTACACCCGGGGGCACTCCGAGCGGGTGGGCTTCCTGGCGGCCAGGATCTCCCGAGAGCTCGGTCTTCCGGAAGATCGAAGCGAGGAGATGCTGGTGGCGGGGTTGCTGCACGACATCGGAAAGATCGGGGTCCCGGAGGATCTTCTGAACAAGGCGGGACCGTTGACCGAGGAGGAGTTCTTGGCCGTGATGGCCCACCCCATCCTCGGAGAGGAGATCTGCCGTCCCCTCCGGAGCGCCCGCTCCGCCCTTCCCGTGATCCGACACCACCACGAACGATACGACGGCAGCGGATATCCGGACCATCTGACCGGGGACGAGATCCCCCTGGGGGCCCGGATCCTGGGGGTGGCGGACGCGTACGACGCGCTCACTTCCGCCCGTTCCTACCGGCGCTCCCTCGAATGCCAGGAGGCGGTGGATCTCCTCCGAAGGGAGACGGAGCGAGGTCGGTGGGATCCGGAGATCTTCGACGCCCTGGTCGAGGTGGTCGCCCAGAGCCGGGGAGGCGGGGCTGCGTGACCACGAAGCCCAGACGGGGCCGGGGGGCGACCCACGATCCGGCCAACCGGTTCGAGCCCCTGGAGGTCGATTGGGAGGAGCCGCCTCCGGAAAAGGTCCCGACCCGTTACTACCGGGACTCGAGTCGGAGCGCCATCACCTACAACTCCAGCCCCGACGTGGGCTTCGACGCCTCTCTGAATCCCTATCGGGGATGTGAGCACGGCTGCATCTACTGCTACGCCCGGCCGACCCACGAGTATCTCGGTTGGTCGGCCGGCCTCGACTTCGAGAGCCGGATTCTGGTCAAGGAGGACGCCCCGGAGCTCCTCGAGGGGGAGCTCCGATCCGAAGGCTGGACGCCCCAGGTCCTCGCCCTGTCGGGCGTCACCGATCCCTATCAGCCGGTGGAGCGGAAGTTGGCGCTGACCCGCCGTTGCCTCGAGGTCCTGGCCCGGCATCGGAATCCGGTGGCCGTGGTCACCAAGAACGCGCTGGTCCGGCGCGACGTCGATCTTCTCCAGGAGCTGGCCCAGCACCGGGGAGCCCGAGTGTACCTCTCCATCACCAGCCTGGAACCGGATCTGACCCGGATCATGGAGCCGCGAACCGCGACGCCCACCCGGCGCCTGGACGCGATTCGGACCCTGTCGGAGTCCGGGGTCCCGACGGGGGTGCTGGTGGCCCCGGTCATCCCGGGCCTGAACGATCACGAGATTCCGGCCATTCTCGAGGCTTCGGCCGAGGCGGGGGTCCGGGGAGCCCGGTTCATCGTCCTCCGACTTCCCGGGGCCGTGGAACCGCTCTTTCTGGACTGGCTGGACCACCACTTCCCGGATCGAAAGGGGAAGGTCCTTGCCCGGCTCCGGTCGCTCCGGGAGGGAGATCTGAGCGACAGCCGGTTCGGGCGCCGGATGAGGGGAGAAGGGGTCTTCGCCGATCAGATTCGGGGACTTTTCCAGCTCGCCTGCCGGGAGCACGGGCTGGATCGGAGCTCCCCGGAGCTCTCCACGGAGTCCTTCCGGCGGCGTCCAGAGCAGCGGACCCTTTTCTGAGCTCTCGAAATGGGGTCCCGGCGCCCCGCAGGTGAGCAGGGCTCTCCGAGTAGCCCCGGGCCGCACGACGAGGGTGCTTCCGGGGGCCGCCCGCCGGTGCGATCGGCGAAGGTGGTGGACACCTCATCCCGGAAACCCTGCGATTCGACCCTCATCACGGACAGCTCATCCCGATTTGCGCACAGTCGGTGTCGGTTCGTGGCATCCGGTCCAGGACGGCAAGGTCCGTACGGCGCGAGCGCGGGCGCCCTCGAGGAACTCTTCAGTTCCCCGGTGGAAGCACCACGAGATCCAGCTCGTCCCGCATCCGTCGGGCCTTCTCGTCGTGGGCCTCGTCGAATCGGGACTCCAGGTCCGCGCTGACGGGAAGGACCATCGGGGACGGCTCCCATTCCACGATCTCCCCGGTATCCCGGTTTCGGATCCGTCCCTCGTCCACGGCCTGGGTCGCCTCCAGGAGGGAGAGACCGGAGAGGGCCTCCCGCAGAGCCAGGAACCTGCCTTCGTCCCCGGGATCGACGAAGTGCAGGTAGCGAGTGGACTGGGCGGCGAGATGGTAGTGAGAGGGGACGAAGGCGACACCGTCCAGGTCCAGGCGTTCGCAGACCATGACGAAGAGGGCCACGGCATCCTGCAGGAGACCGAGTCCCGGATGGTCCTGCCCCGGTAGCGGGGGCCGGTCGGGGCGGAACTCGTTCCGGGGGTCCTGGAGAAGGAGCCACTCGACGAATAGGACCTCCGCGTCCGGGATCAGGTCCCGGCGGCGGTGCAATCGGGCCTCAACGAGCAGGTGGTCTCGCTCCTGCTCGCCCCAGATGCGGAGGGTCTGGTCCCGTCCTCCCTCCAGATCGAGATCCAGGGTCGGCTCCGGATACCCCTTCTCCCGGAGCCTGGTCAGCACTCCGGACCGCTCCAGCGCGAGCTCGATGCCATGACGGGTGTAGAAGCCCAGGAATCGGCTCTCCGACCCGGCGGCGGCCCCGGGGCGGAGGGCCCCCATCAGGTCCTCCTCGGTGAGACCCCAGCTTCCGTCGCCCTCTTCGGGTGGCTCCCGGGAGAGCTCCTCCCGGGAGAGGAGCCGGGAGAGGGCCTTGTACCGTCGCAGGACGACCTCCTCGGTCTCGGGGGCCTCCAGGACCGGATTGCCCCGGGCCAGGGTGGCGAGGAATCGGTAGGAGGGCTTCCAGCTTTCCCGTCCGTAGCCCCCGGCGAGGAGCACGACCATCCCCGCCTCCCGGGACCGGACCTGCTTCAGGACGTAGCGATCTCGCTCCAGGAGGCCCCGGGGGGAGAGATGCCAGTTCCCCAGGGGATCGCCAGCCGAGACGTCGGTTCCGGCCAGATAGAAGACGAGCTTCGGCCGATGGGAGTCCAGGATCGGGGGGAGCTTCTCCCGGAGGGTCTCCGAGAAAACCTCGTCCTCCACCTCGCCTCCGAGCTCCAGGCTCAGGGAGGCCAGGGCGTCGGGGTCGCTCCAGTGCCGGTTGTGGACGGAGAAGGTGAAGACGGAATCGTCCTCGGCGAAGATGGCCCGGGTTCCGTCTCCGTCGTGGAGATCGAGGTCCACGACCAGGATCCGGTCGTCGAAGCCCTCCTGCCGGAGCTTTCGGATGGCCACGGCCACGTCGTTGACCAGACAGAAGCCGTGCCCCCCTTCGGTGCGGGCGTGATGGAAGCCGCCGCCGAGATTCACCTGGACGTTGCCGCGTCTCGTCGCGGCCCTTCCGGCCTCGACGGTTCCCCCCGTCATGGCCCGAACCGAGCTCAGGGCTTCGTTCCTCTGTTCCGGAGTCAGCTCCAGGCCCCAGACCTCTCGATCGGTCTCCGGAGTGAGGAGCGACTCCACGTACTCCTCGGCGTGGGCCAGGAGCAGATCTCCCAGGGAGGAGAACGGAGGCTCCCGGACGGCATCAGGGGAGAGGTCTCCCGTAAGATCCAGGGCCGCGAGGATCTTCTCCCCCCGGAGGGGATCGAGGGGAGTGGCCGGCACCGAGAACGAGTAATCCCGGCGGTAGAAGACGCTGCCGGAGGAGGACGAGAAGAGGAAGCGACGGAGCCGGCGCAGCCACGTCGAGATCAGGACGGACCCCTCCCTGAGCGGGCGAAACGGGCCCAGGTCGCGCCCCAACCTCCGGAGCCCAGGGGGCTGTCGCCGAAGGCCTCGATGCGGGGATCCCGTTCCAGCAGGGTGCGGACCGTCTTCCGCTGAATGCCCTTGCCCCGGCCGTGGATGATCCGGACCTGCTGGAACCCCGCCTCCCAGGCGAGGTCGAGGTAGTCACGGACCAGCTCGGAGACCTGTCCCGGCGGGAAGCTGTGGAGATCCAGGACGTCTTCGACTCCGATCTCGACGGGCTCCCGGACTTCCTCCCGGGAATCGTTCCCGCTCATCGCAGGTATCGGCGGCGGTTCCCGATGTAGTCGGCCAGGACGAACTCTCCCAGGTTGTAGGGTGAGGCGAAGAACGCCCGGCCCCGGTTGATCTTGGTCAACTTCTCCACGAAATCAGTCAGGACCGGGTCGGTGGCCAGCATGAAGGTGCTGATCACGATTCGCTGTCGCCGACAGAGATCCGCCTCCTCCAGGGTCCGGTTCACGATCTTCATGTCCAGACCCCAGGGATTCTTGTAGACCTGGCCACCCTCGGTGATGGCGGAGGGTTTCCCGTCGGTGATGAGAATGATCTGGCGGTTGGGCTGTCGGCGGCGGGCCAGCAAACCCCGGGCCATCTGGAGCGCCTCCCGGGTGTTCGTGTGGTAGGGACCGGCCTCGATGTAGGGAAGCTCCGAGAGCTCCACGCGCTCGGCCCGGTCGCCGAAGAGGATGACCTCCAGGTGGTCCTTCTGGAATCGGTTCTGGATCAGCTCGGTCAGGGCCAGGGCCACCTTCCGGGCCGGTGTGATGCGGTCCTCACCGTAGAGGATCATGGAGTGGCTGACGTCGATGGCCACCACCGTGGCGCAGGAGGTGAGGTGCTCGGTCTCGTGGACCTCGAGATCCTTCTCCGCCAACCGGAGCTCCCCCTGGGTACGCCTCAGGGCGTTGTGGACGGAGCGGAGAGGATCGATGAGATGGACGTCGTCCCCGAACTCGTAGGGGCGGGTCTCCGGGAGCTTTTCCACGCCCTGACCCGGGGCCGAGATCCGGTGAAGACCCGCCGGTCCCTTGTCCAGAGAGCCGAAGAGCTCCTCGAATGCGCTGCGGCGGATCTGCCGCTCCCCGGTGGTGGTCAGCCCGAACCCGCCACCAGAGCACCGCTGGATCAGCTGTTGATCCTCCAGACTCTCGAAGAAGGCCTCCAGGTCGATCGACTCGTCCAGATGTCCCTGGTCCTGGAGGGAGCGCATCCAGTCCATGGCCTCTTCGACGTCGCCTCCGGCGGCCAGGAGGAGCTGGTTGAAGAGGCGCTGCAGCTCCATTCCGGCCAGGAGGTTTCGGAGGAGAGCGGGATCCAGGTGGAGGTAGCGGTGCCTCACGCGCCCAGTGTACCCAGTCCCGGGGCTGGCGGTGGGGACCCCCTGATCAGAAGCGATCGTCCTCCTCTCGACCCTCCATGCGCCGCGGTCCCAGGAGCTGGAACTTCACCATCTCCTTGTACGAGATCTCCCGGTCCATGTCGTCCCGGCCCAGCTTCAGACTCTGGTGGAGACCGTCCAGGACGAGCTCGGCCAGGAAGGCCCGTTCCTGGGGAGAGGAGGGGGTTCTCTCCCGGTCCACCAGCGCGAAGAGGCCGGGGACCCGCTCCAGGCTCGCCTCGTACTCCCGGAACGGCTGTTCGTCCGAGAGGGTGACCGTATTCCCCTCCGCGAACCAGGCCAGGATCTCGCTGTAGGGTCCGGTGTCGTCCTCCCCGCCGCTCCCGGCGGCCCGATCGATCTCGGGGAAGAGCGTGGCGAACTCCTCCTTGACCGCCTTGCCGATGATCTTCATGGACACCAGCTCGGGCCCCTGCTGCTCGCCCTCGTAGACCATCTCCAGCTTCCCGGTCAGTGCCGGCAGGAGCATGTGGAGATCGGCCACCCTGGGATGGACCGGAGAGTCGCCGGTGGTCCAACCGCGACGCTCGAGATTCGAGGCGAGGATCTCCAGGGCCGAGATCGGGACTCGAGCCGAGACGCCGGAGGACTGATCCACGAGCTCGCTCTGCCGGGCGGCAAAGGCGATCCGCTCCACGAGCCGTCGAGCCAGGTCCGGGATCACGACCTCGACCTCTTCGGCCTCCCGGGCGGTCCAGGCCTCCTGGGAGGTGATCCGGGCCGCCGTGGCCAGGTCTCCCGGATAGTGGGTGAGGACCTGGGAGGAGATCCGGTCCTTGAGCGGGGTGATGATCGCGCCGCGATTGGTGTAGTCCTCGGGGTTCGCCGAGAAGACCATGAGGAGGTCCAGGGGAATCCGGATCGGAAAGCCCCGGATCTGAAGATCCCGCTCCTCCAGGATGTTGAGCAGTCCGACCTGGATCCGCGGGGAGAGGTCCGGGAGCTCGTTGATCGCGAAGATCCCCCGGTTCGTCCGGGGGATGATTCCGAAGTGGATGACCCGGGGATCGGCGTAGGTGAGCTTCCGGGTCGCTGCCTTGATCGGATCCAGGTCCCCCAGGAGGTCCGCGATGGAGACGTCGGGGGTAGCCAGCTTCTCGTTGTAGCGGGCCGTCCTGGGGATCCACTCGATGGGGGTCTCGTCACCCTTCTCCGCCAGGAGCTCACGGGACTGGGGAGTGATCGGCCGGAGGGGGCTCTCGTTCAGGTCGCTGCCGGCCAGGATCGGGATCTCCTCGTTCAGGAGCTCCGGGAGGGCCCGGAGAATCCGGCTCTTCGCCTGTCCCCGGAGACCCAAGAGGATGAAATCGTGGCAAGCCAGCAGAGCGTTCACCAGACCCGGGATCACCGTGCGTTCGTATCCGTGAATTCCCGGGAAGAGCTCCTCTCCTTCCCGGAGCTTCCGGACCAGGTTGCGGCGGATCTCCTCCTTGACGGATCGGATCTCGAATCCGCTCTCCTTCAACTCCCCCAGGGTGGCCGGCCGACCCATCACTCCTGGACCTCGAGCCAGCGCTCCGCGTCGATGGCGGCCCGGCATCCGGTTCCGGCGGCGGTGACCGCCTGACGGTACAGGGGATCCATGACATCCCCGGCGGCGAAGACCCCTTCGAGGGAGGTGTAGCTGGTGGGTTCCCGGACCTGGAGATAGCCGACTTCGTTCATCTCCAGCTTGCCCTCGAAGAGCTCCGTGTTGGGCTTGTGCCCGATGGCGATGAAGACGCCGCCGGTCGAGAACTCCTCCCGCTCGCCCGTCCGAGTGTCCTCCAGAATCACCCCTCGGACCCCGTCCTCCCGGGAACCCAGGATCTCGACCACGATCTTGTTCCACTGCCACTGGATCTTGTCGTTGGCGAAGGCCCGGTCCTGGAGGATCTTCGAGGCCCGGAGCTCGTTCCGACGGTGGACCACACTGACCTTGTCCGCGAACTTCGTCAGAAAGATCGCCTCCTCCATGGCGCTGTCTCCTCCGCCGACGACGATTACCTCCTTGTCCCGGAAAAAGAACCCGTCGCAGGTCGCACAGGCCGAGACCCCGTACCCCATCAGCTCGCTCTCGCTTTCCAGCCCGAGCTGCTTGGCGGTGGCGCCCGTGGCCACGATGAGCGCGTCGCAGGAGTATTCGTCACTGTCGCTCCCGATCCGGAACGGTCGCTCCTCCAGCTCCACCCACTCCACGGTCTCGAACTTGGAGCGGGCTCCGAATTTCTGGGCCTGGTTTCGCATCAGCTCGATGAGCTCCGGTCCCAGGATTCCGTCCGGGAAGCCCGGATAGTTTTCCACGTCGGTGGTGATGGTGAGCTGGC
Organism: Thermoanaerobaculia bacterium; assembly: GCA_033722255.1. Lineage (GTDB taxonomy): Bacteria > Acidobacteriota > Thermoanaerobaculia > Multivoradales > JAIOJS01 > JAWVZJ01. The sequence goes on from JAWVZJ010000068.1 coordinate 9,094, forward strand.
CGCCGGGCTGAAGCCCTTCCAGAATCAGGGGCTCGAGATTGGCCCGGGCCGCGTAGAGGGCGGCCGTCAGTCCCGCCGGACCGGATCCGAGGATGATGATCGGGTGATGATTGTTCTCAGAGGCCATGTCGGGGCTCGGTCTCGGGAGTGATGAGGAGGGCGTCGATCGGATGACCGACTCCCGAAGTATAGCAGCCCCACATGCACCTCGCGTTGCTCGGTGCGCTCATGGGGATGAAAATCGGAAGAGGACCAGTTGATGGTCTGGGGCCGGCCCTTCGGGTCCGAGAGCGGGACCGTCAGGGGACGGCGCGGGCTTTGTGATCTTTCACCGTGGGCCCGCGCCTGTACACGTCTGCGCGCCGCTCCCGATCGGCCTGAGACGGTCTGTGAAGAGCGCTTGAGTGCC
>JAWVZJ010000069.1:0-9460 GCA_033722255.1 Thermoanaerobaculia bacterium
AACCTCTTCACCGAGGACGGCGAGCTCCTTTCGGTATGGATCGACGGGGTGCAGGCCGAAGAGATCGAGCCCCTGGAGGAGGACGAAGATACGGTCACCGGCACCTGGGAGATCGACCTCGAAGGCACCCCCTACACGCTGACCCTGACCGAGGTGGCCGGGGAGCTGAAGGGGACCCTGAGGACCGGGGAGTCGACCCACGAACTGGAACGGGTCGTCCCGGAGTTCGGCCGCTATCACTTCCAGGCGCCCTTCGGCCCGGAGGGAGGCGAGGGCCTGACCCGGTTCACCGTCCGCCGGATCGCCGAGCGGGTGACCGGGAAGGCGGTGACGCCCGAGGGCCGGACCGTCGCCTTCTCCCTGGAGCCCGTGGAGGAGGAGCCCGAAACGGGGAAGGAAGAGGATCTGCCCCCGCACGACTACGTGAGCGAGGAGGAGAGGGCTCCCGACGAGATCGTTTCCAGGCTCACCTACCCCGACATGGGCTTCGGGTTCGAGGAGCTCCCGGAGCCGGAGACGGTCCTGGTCCGGAACGCTACGATCTGGACCAGCGGCCCCCGGGGAATCCTGGAGAGAGCCGATCTCCTGGTCCGGGACGGGAAGATCGTCGAGGTGGGGACCGGCCTCTCCCCCGGCGATGCCCGGATCATCGACGCCGGCGACAGACACGTCACGCCGGGAATCATCGACGAGCACAGTCATCTCGCCATCGCCCGGGGCGTCAACGAGGGAAGCCATGCCGTCACGGCGGAGGTCCGGATCGGGGACGTGGTGGACTCCGACGACATCGGGATCTACCGGGCCCGGGCCGGAGGGACCACCGCCGCCCAGCTCCTCCACGGCTCGGCGAATCCGATCGGAGGCCAGGCCCAGGTGGTCAAGTTCCGCTGGGGCGCCTCCCCGGAGGAGATGAAGCTCGAGGGAGCGCCCCCCTCGATCAAGTTCGCGCTGGGGGAGAACGTCAAGCAGTCGAACTGGGGCTCCGAGTACACGACCCGATATCCCCAGACCCGGATGGGGGTGGAGACGATCATGAAGGACGCCTTCCTGGCCGCCCGGGAGTACCGGGAGGGCTGGGACGAGTACGAGGACGGCCGTGCCCGACGCGGGGGATCCCCGGACGGCCTCCCGCCCCGGCGGGATCTCCAGATGGAGGCCCTGCTCGAGATCCTGGACCGGGAGCGCTTCGTCCACTGCCACTCCTACGTCCAGTCCGAGATCCTGATGCTGATGCGCCTCGCCGAGGAGCTGGGCTTCACGATCCAGACTTTCACCCACATCCTGGAGGGCTACAAGGTGGCCCCGGAGATGGCGGAGCACGGGGCCGGGGGCTCGAGCTTCTCCGACTGGTGGGCCTACAAGTTCGAGGTCTACGACGCCATCCCCCAGAACACCTGTCTGATGCACCGGGCCGGGGTCGTCACGTCGGTGAACTCCGATTCCTCGGAGCTGATCCGCCGGCTCAACCAGGAGGCGGCAAAATCGGTCCTCTACTGCGGGATGGACCAGGAGGAGGCCTTGAAGATGGTGACCCTCAACCCGGCCCGACAGCTGAAGATCGACGACCGGATCGGCAGCCTGGAGCCCGGCAAGGACGCCGATTTCGTGATCTGGAACGGCCATCCCCTCTCGGTCCACAGCCGTCCGGACCAGACCTGGATCGACGGCGCCCTCTACTTCAGCCGGGAGCGGGACGCAGAGCTCCGGGAACGGGACCGCCGGGAGAAGCAGGCGCTGATCCAGAAGGCGATCGCCGAGCCGGGGAACGGGACGAAGCCGGACACGCACGAGAACGAAAGCCCGGAATGGGACTGCGAGGACACGGAGGATGTGTGGCATGCGTACGCTGACTGATCGGATCGTTCCCCTGGTGCTGGCGGCGGGCCTGGCCGCCGGCTCCCCCCTCGCCGCCCACGACCAGATCCCCGGAGCGGTCCAGGACCGACCGATCCTCCTCCGGGGCGGGACCCTCTACACCGTCTCCGACGGGATCCTGGAGGACACGGACCTGTTGTTCGAGGAGGGGAAGATCACCGCCATCGGGAAGGACCTGAGCCCCCCCGAGGACGCCGAAGTGATCGACGTCGCGGGGAAGAACGTCTACCCCGGGCTGATCGCCACGATCTCCACCCTGGGGCTCACCGAGATCGGCGCCGTCCGGGCCACCCACGACCAGGCGGAGGTGGGGGAGGTAACTCCCGAGGTCGCCGCGCACGTGGCCTGGAACCCGGACTCGGAGCTGATCCCCACCGTCCGGAACCACGGCATCACCACCGCCCAGATCGTGCCCCTGGGATCCCTCATCCGGGGCCGCTCCTTCGTGACCCATCTGGACGGCTGGACCAAGGAGGACGCCGGCCTGGCGCTGGAGGAGGGACTCTTTCTGGAGTGGCCCCGGGCGGCGGTCTCCACCGCCTGGTGGGTCCGCTCCTCCCCCGAGGAGCAGAAGAAGCGGATGCAGGAGCGCCGGGATCGCCTCGAGGACGCCTTCGACGAGGCCGAGGCCTACCGGAAGGCGAAGGAGGCGAATGCCGATCTACCGGTCGACCTTCGCTGGGAGGCCATGCTCCCCGTCCTGGCCGGAGAGAAGCCCCTCTACGTCGACGCCGACGACTACCGCCAGATGGTGGAGGCGGTGGCCTTCGCCGAGGCGCGGGGGTTGGATCTGGTGATCACCGGCGCCCGGGACGCCCACATGCTGGCCGACTTCCTGGCCGAGCACGAAGTACCCGTCATCCTGGGAACGGTCCAGAGCCGTCCGATGAGGCAGGGCGACGGCTACGACACCCCCTTCCGGACCCCCGCCGTCCTCCACGAGGCAGGGGTGACCTTCGCCCTCTCCCGGCCCGGCTCCTGGAGAGGCCGGGACCTCCCCTTCCAGGCCGGCCAGGCCATGGCCTTCGGCCTCCCCGAGGAGGCGGCGATCCGGGCCATGACCCTGACCCCGGCCCGGCTCCTGGGGATCGACGACCGGGAGGGATCTCTGGAGGTGGGCAAGGACGCCACCCTCTTCGTTTCCACCGGTGACGTCACCGACGCTCTCACCCAGGACGTGATCCGGGTCTGGATCCGGGGCCGTCCCGTGGACCTGGACGACAAGCAGCGGGAGCTCTACCGGAAGTACGAGGAGAAGCTGGAGCGCAGGGCCGACTGAGAGCTTGTGAATCCATCTCCGCCCTACTCCGGGTGCCCCCGAATCACCGCTCGCGGTGTTGCGGCTCCTCGACGTAGGACCCGCTACGCCTGCGTCCCCGCGCCTTGCGAGCGGCACCCGGATGACCGGGCGGACCCTCCGACTCCCGGACCGATCTCCCTCTCGGAGACTCCGGCCAAGAAGTGGCCCTGACATCCCGTGCCGAAATCCGCTCATCTCGGCGGTCTCCAGCGACACTTCATACCTTGAATCCGACATCTCATAGTCACTTGGGCGATCAGGACTGGGCGAACCCGAGCACGGGACTCCGGATCCCCTCGACTCCGATCCGCTATCCTTCCGCTCCATGTCGTCCGACGCCTCGATCAGCCTGCCCCCGCTGGACCTCCGGGAGCACCGTCTCGACAACGGGCTCCGGGTCCTCCTGAATCCCGATCCCCGCCTCCCCTTGGTGGCCGTCAACCTCTGGTACCACGTGGGGTCGAAGAACGAGGAGCCGGGGAAGACCGGGCTGGCCCACCTCTTCGAGCACATGCTCTTCCAGGGCAGCCAGCACGTGGACACCAACGGCCACTTCGCCTGGGTCCAGCAGGCCGGGGGGGTGGCCAACGGCTCCACCTGGTACGACCGGACGAACTACTACGAGACCCTCCCCTCCCACTGGGCGGAGCTCGGGCTCTGGCTCGAATCCGATCGGATGGGCTTCCTTTTGCCGGCCCTCACCGACGAGAAGCTGGAGAACCAGCGCTCGGTGGTCATGAACGAGCGCAAGGAGAGGATCGACAACCAGCCCTACGGCCGAGGATTCGAGCGACTCCACGAGCTCCTCTACCCCGAGCCTCATCCCTACCACTGGCCGGTCATCGGCTACATGGACGACATCGCCGGCGCCACTCGGGAGGACGTGGAGACCTTTTTCCGCACCTACTACGCCCCGGGCAACGCCATCCTGACCCTGGCCGGAGACTTCGACCCCGACCGAGCCCTCGAGTTGGTGGAACGGTATTTCGGGCCCCTGGAGAACGGCCCGGAACCGCCGCGGATCGAGATTGCCGACATTCCGGTGGAGGGACCGATCTGGGAGGAGCAGCCGGACACCGTGGATCTGGAGCGCCTGTATCTCGGATTCCGCGGCCCCGGCTGGGCCGACGAGGCCTGGCACGCCACCGACCTCCTCACCACCCTTTTGGGAAGCGGGAAGTCCAGCCCCCTCTTTCACGATCTGGTCTACGAGCGGGAGATCGCCCAGAGCATCGGATGTTGGAGCCTGCCCCTCGAGGAGTGCTCCACCGTGGCGGTCGTGGCTACCATCCGGAGCGAGAGCTCGGCGGAGGAGGTCTACGAGGCCGTCTGGGAGCATCTGGAGCGGATCGGTGACGAGCCCTGCGAGGCTTCGGATCTAGAGCGGGCCCGCAACGGCACCCTGACCTCCCTCTTCGGGGGCTGGGAACAGCTCGACCAACGAGCCGACGCCCTCAACCAGGCGGCCCTCTACCGGGGAGATCCCCACACCCTCGAGCAGGAGCCCACCCGATATCTCGCGGTGACCGCGGAGTCGATCCTGGAGACCGCGGGACGGATCTTTCGGTCTGAGGGAGAGGCGGCGGTGACCGTGGTCCCGGATGACTCCGACCGGACGGACGAGGGAGCCCCGTGACCGTCCTGGACCGCTCCCGCCCCCCCGGGCCCGACCAGCCTCGGGACCTACCGTTTCCCCCCTTCGAACACCGACGGGCGCTTCCGGGCCTGGACACCTTCCTGGCTCCCCTGGAGGACACCGCCCTGATCACCCTCCGACTCCTGACCCCGGGGGGCGCCCACCACGATCCCCCGGGCCTTCTCGGGCTGGCTGGATTCACGGCGGGGGTTCTGGACCAGGGGACCGAGGAGAGCTCCGCCTTCGAGATCGCCTCCCGGACGGAAGGGCTGGGAGCTTCCCTTTCGATCTCGGCGGGATGGGACTCCCTGAGCGTCGAGCTCGAGGGACTTCCGAAGGACCTGCCGGCCCTCCTGGAGCTTCTGGCGGAGCTCGTTCTCCGCCCGAGCTTCCCGGAAGCCGAGGTGGAGCGGGTCCGGGGCCGGCGGCTCACCGAGATCCTCCGCCGACGCACCCTCCCGGGAAACCTGGCCTCGGAACGGTTCGCGGCCGAGGTCTACGGAGCAGATCGCCCCTACGGCCATCCCCGGATCGGAACCGAGGAGGCCGTGTCCCGGATCGGCCGGGACGATCTCGTGGAGCACTACCACCGGTTCGTCCGATCTCCCGGCGCCACCCTCGTGGCCGCGGGGCGGCTCGACCCCGAGGAGCTCTTCGAGCGGATCGGCGAGCTCTTCCGGGACTGGCCCGGAGGGCAGGCTCCCACCGACCCGACGATCCTACCCGTCCCCCGGGACACGCTGTCCACGGCCGTGGTGGACCGGCCCGGAGCACCCCAGACCGAGCTCCGCGTCGGACACGCGGGACCTCCCCGAAATCACCCCGATCGCACGGCCCTCGTAGTCCTGTCCTCGATCCTGGGCGGGAAGTTCACCAGCCGCCTCAACCTCGAGCTCCGGGAGAGGCGGGGATTGACCTACGGGATCCGGAGTCGCTTCGCCGGCCGGAGGGGACCCGGACCCTTCGTGGTGTCCACCTCCCTGGCCACCGCGGGCGTGGGGACGGCGGCGGAGACCGTGCTCCGGGAGCTCCGGACTCTCCAGGAGGAGCCGGTGTCCGAGGAGGAGCTCCAGGACACCAAGCGCTATCTGATCGGGGTCTTCCCCTACACGCTGCAGGCGGCGGACGACGTGGCCCGGTGCCTGGCCCGGATCGCGACCTACGGGCTCCCCGACGATCACTACGACACCTACCGGGAGCGGATCGAGGGGATCACCCGGGACGACGTTCAGCGGGCCGCCCGGCGACACCTCCATCCGGACCGAGCCGTCATCGTCGCCGTCGGACCCGAGGAGCCGCTCGACGAGGAGCTGCGGGGGATCAGCGCTCCAGTGCCGCCGTGAGCCGTCCGTCCTTGCGAAAGACGATCTTCAGGGTAGGGGAGGTGCCTCCCTGCAGGGTCTGCTCCAAGGTCTGGACCGCCGGGGGCTTTCCCTTCGGCGCCACGTAGATTCGGAAGGTGGTCTCACCCCGCTCCAGCCGGAAGCTCGCCTCGATCCGCCCCGCGCTCTCCTCCATCTTGAACAGTCCGACCCGCTTCCGGAAATCGAAGGGCTCCCGGAGGATCTGGGAGTCGTCGACATACAGCGTCAGCGTCCCCTCGGAGACCTCGGTCTGGAAGTCGACGGTCAGCTCCAGATACCGGGGCTCGGGACGGGAGGAATCGGCGGGCTGGCTCTCCTCCTGGCTCGGGGAGGGAACCGGTAGTGCCGGCTCGACCCGGGCCCGGCGCTCCGCCGCCGCCTCCCTCCGGGCCTCCGTCAGCTCCTCCTGAACCGCCAGAGCCTCTTCGTGCTCGGGCTCCAGCATGAGAGCCCGCTCCAGGGAGGTTTCCGCCGCGTCCAGCTCGCCCTCTTCCAGTTCGGATCGGGCTTCGGCCACCCAGGCCGCCACCTGACCCTCCTTCTCGGCGGCGAGCTCCTGTTCGGTCAAGGTGGCGCCGAGCTCGTCCCCGAGGGACCGGAGCCCGGGATGGTCGGGGTCCAGCACCAGACCCTGGCGGACGTACCGATCCGCCTGCCCGATGCTTCCGGCCTCCATCGCCTCCCGGGCCGCATCCAGGAACGTCTCCGGGGAGGGCGGCTCCGCTCCCTCTCGGGCCGCCTCGTCCGCCGGGCTCTCTGCCCCCCCGACCGCCGTCCCGGATGGCGGCTCTCCGGAGCCCCACAGGACGAAGCCGAGGCCCGCGACCAAGAGCGCTACCAGGGAGCCGGCCAGGAGGAGCTTCAGCCAGGGGCGGTCCCGGACGCCGGCTCGGCCCACCTCCCGGTCGCCCTCTCCGTCGGCGGAGGGACTCCCGGAGTCCCCCGCGGCCTTCTCGGAGCCGGGAGGCGGCGGGAGACCTTCCGCCACCAGGGTCTCCTCCCCGACCCCGGCCGGCGGCGAGCGGTCGACGGAGGGCGGGACTCCGATCTCTCCGAGTCGATCCGACACGTCCTGGGTGGCCGAGCCAGGATCGTCCCCCCGGGAGAGCTCCGAAGAGGCGGGAACCGTGTAGCCCGACTCCTCCGCCAGCCGGGCCGCCACCAGGAGCTCCGAGGCCATCTCCCCGGCGCTCTCGTACCGATCGCCGGGCTCCTTGGCCATGGCCCCATCCAGGACGCCGATCACGCCGGGGGGAAGCTCGGGCTCCAGCTCCTCCAGGGGAGCGAAGGGCTCGTACACGATCTGGTGGGTGACCATGGTGAGGTTGTCTCCCCGGAACGGCTTCTCCCGGGTCAACATCTCGTAGAGGACGACGCCGAGGGAGAAGATGTCGGTCCGCCAGTCCACCTCCCTCCCCAGGATCCGCTCCGGCGCCATGTAGTTCGGAGTCCCCAAGAGCTGTCCCTCCTGGGTCAGATCGGAGGTGTCGAGGCGGGCGATCCCGAAGTCGGTGAGCTTGACCTGACCCTCCTCGGTGAGGAGGATGTTCGCCGGCTTGACGTCCCGGTGGATCACTCCCCGACCGTGGGCGTAGTCCAGGGCGTCGGCGACCTCGGAGACGATCCGGGTGACCCGGGACAGCTCCAGGGGCTCGCCCCGGCGCAGGACCTCCTTGAGGTTCGTGCCCTCCACGTACTCCATGGCGATGAAGGTGATCCCCTCCTCGCTCTCCTCCACCACGTCGTGGATGGTGACGATGTTGGGATGGTTCAGGATTCCCGCGCTCTGGGCCTCCCGGAGAAACCGGACCCGAAACTCCCGGGCCTCGACATCGTCCCCGAGATACGCGGTCCGGAAGGTCTTGATGGCCAGCTCCCGGCCGATCAGGGGATCCCGGGCCTTGTAGACGACTCCCATCGCCCCCCGACCGAGGACACCCTGAATCTCGTAACGTCCGAGCGTGGTGGGGAAGGAATCACCCATGATCTGAGCCGCAGGAACGACTGGTGTCGGATTCTAGCAGCCACGCACAGCCGTCGGGTTCCTCGGGGCACGAGCGTCCCGGTCTCCGGCGGGCGAGTGCTCTCCCGGTGGGGCGGAGGGTCCGAAACCGAAGAGCCGACTCATCCCGCGCCAGCGGGTCCCATGATATATTTTCGCTCCCTCGACTCCCATGCCGATCCCATCTCGTCCATCGATTTCGCGCTTCGGCCGCAGGGGTCGGACCCCAGGTGTCGGCGGTCTCTCGAGGCACTCGGATCCCGAATCCCGAAGCCCATCCAGAGGAGGATTCCCATGCAGGTAGACAGCCCCGACATGATCCGCAACGTCGCCCTCACCGGTCACAGCCAGTGCGGGAAGACGACACTGGCCAGCGGACTCCTCTACACCTCGGGCGCGGTGAATCGATTCACGAAGGTGGACGACCAGAACGCAGTCACCGATTTCGACCCGGAGGAGCACCAGCGGGGGATCTCCATCAATCTGGCCCCCTGCTTCGTCCCCTGGCGGGACCACAAGATCAATCTCCTGGACTGTCCCGGCTACGGGATCTTCTTCTCCGACACCCGGGCCGGGATGCGGGCCGGGGACGCCACCCTCCTCTGCGTCTCCGCCGTGGCCGGGATCGAGGTCAACACGGAGAAGATCTGGGACTTCGCGGAGAAGATCGAGCAACCGGTCCTCTTCTATCTCTCGAAGATGGACCGGGAGCGGGCCGACTTCGACCGGACCGTGGAGCAGCTCCGGGAACGATTCAGCCGGGGGGTGACGCCGATCCAGATCCCCGTCGGCAGAGAAAGCGAGTTCGCCGGGATCGTGGACCTGATCGAGGGGAAAGCCTACCGCTTCGAGCCGGAGGGAGACGGGAAGGGAACCGCGGAGGAGATCCCGGAGGAGCTGGCCGATTCGGCGGAGGAGTGGCGGGACCAGCTCATCGAGCTGGTGGCGGAGACCGACGACGAGCTCCTGGAGGCCTTCTTCGAAGAGGGCACCCTCTCCGACGACCAGCTCCGACAGGGACTCCGCCGAGCGGTGGCGGCGCGCCAGGTGTTCCCCCTGACCGTCGGGAGCGGCCTGAGGAACCAGGGCTCGGGTCCCCTCCTCGACGACCTCGTGGATCTGGCTCCATCCCCCGTGGACCGGGGAAGCTTTCCGGCCCTGGACCGGGAAGGCTCTGCCATCGAGATCGGATCGGAGGCCTCGGAGCCGGCGGCGGCATTGGTGTTCAAGACCCTGAACGACCCCTTCTCCGGCAAGATCTCCATGTTCCGGGTGGCCCGCGG
>JAWVZJ010000070.1:0-9352 GCA_033722255.1 Thermoanaerobaculia bacterium
CTCTCCCGAGTCTGATTCGTCTCGTCGGACCGAACCCGGCCGTTCCTCCCCCCGTGGGAGGAAACTCCGGGGTGCAGACTCCCCGCTCCATCCACAGACTCAGGAGAGATCATGTTTCCAGCCCTTCAAGCCAGATCCGCAATCACCGTCGCATTCATCCTCCTTTTCCTCGCCCCCGGTCCGGGGACGGCCGCCGAATCGGGATCGCTGACCGGAAGAGTCCTCTCGGTCGACGACGCCCCCGTAACCGACGCAGTGGTCGAGATCGTCGATCTCCATCGTCGAAGCCGAACCGACGAGGAGGGACGATTCCGCTTCGAGGATCTTCCGGCCGGGAGCTATCTCGTCTGGGTGGAGAGCCGCAGCTCGGGCAGCGAAACCCGGCGGGTCTCGATCTCCGCCGGGGAGGTCACGGAGATCACGATCCGGCCGGACCGGAGCGTCCACGGCGAGACGATCGTCGTGACCACGGGTGGGAGCGCCCGGAGCGAGCTCGAGGTCACGCGTCCCGTCAGCGTCCTCGGAACCGAGGAGCTGATGCTCCAGGGCGAAGCGACTCTCGGAGAGACCCTCTCGAAGGAGCCGGGGATCACCTCGACCTACTTCGGTCCCGGAGCCAGCACTCCGGTGATCCGGGGCCTGACGGGTGATCGAGTCCGGACCCTCCAGAGCGGGCTGGGGACAGGCGACGCCTCCTCTGTCAGCCCGGACCACGCGGTCACCGCCGAGCCCCTGGGCGCCGAGCGGATCGAGATCATCCGGGGACCGGCCACCCTCCTCTACGGTTCCAACGCCATCGGGGGCGTGGTCAACGTGCTGAACGAGAGAATCCCCCGACACCGGCCGGTGCAGAGCCTCGAGGGCTCGATCGACCTTCGGGGCGGCTCGGTATCGGAGGAGCTCGCGGGATCGATCGATCTCACGGCGGGCGCCGGTGACTGGGTCTTCACGGTGGGAGCGACCGGCCGGGAGACCGACGACTACGAGATTCCCGGCTTCGCCACCGTCGACTTTCTGCGGGAGGAGGACCACGAACACGAGGAGGATCACGAAGACGAGGGCCACGGCGAAGAGGAAGAGATCTTCGGGGTCCTCCCGAATAGCGATCTCGAGAGTCGAGAGGGCAGCTTCGGGCTCTCCTACCTCTTTGGCGAGGCGGGCTCCCTCGGGGTTTCGGTCACCGGATTCGAGAGCGAGTACGGGATTCCCGGTGGTGGGCACGAGCACGGGGAGGAAGAGCACGGACACGAAGAGGAGGGAGAAGAGGGGCACGAAGGCGAAGAATCCGGCGCAGAGGGCGTCCGGATCGACATGGAGAACACCCGGATCGACCTCCGGGGCGAGATCAGCCGGGGTCTCGGACCGTTCCAGCGCCTGGTGACGCACCTCGGGTTTACCGACTACGAGCATGACGAGCTCGAAGGGGAGGAGATCGGCACGAGCTTCAGCAGCGAGTCCTGGGAGGGGAGGCTGGAGATGGTCCAGAGGACCTTCGGGCCGTGGAGCGGCTCTTTCGGCCTCCAGGCCGGGAGCCGAGATCTGGTCGCCGTCGGTGAGGAGGCCTTCATCCCGGGCACCGAACGCTCCACGGTCGCCCTCTTCGGGCTCGAGGAGTACTCGAAGGGCGACCTCCGCGTCCAGCTCGGTGGCCGATACGAGCAGCAGGACACCCGGGTCGACCGAACGGACCTTCCGGACCGGGACTTCGACGGCCTGAGCGCCTCCCTGGGTCTCGTCTGGAATCCCGGCGGGGGTATCGCCTCGCTGGGTACCAACCTCTCCCGATCGGTGAAGATGCCGGCCCCCGAGGAGCTCTATTCCGACGGGCTCCACGCGGCCACGCAGGCCTTCGAGATCGGCAACCCCGGCCTCGGAGAGGAGACGAGCCTCGGGGTCGACGGCTTCGTACGGGTCGCCACGCCTCGCTGGGAGCTGGATCTGACGGTCTTTGCCACCCGGTTCGACGACTTCATCTTTCAGCGGTTCACGGGCGAGCAGGAGGAGGGCTTTCCTGTCGTCGTCTACGCACAGCAGGACGCGGACTTCCACGGCGCCGAGATGAAGGCACGGCTCGGGCTCGTCGAGGAAACCGACCGACATCTCGACCTCGAGCTCTTCGGTGACCTGGTCAGGGCGGAGCTCGACGACGGTCAGAACGTACCCCGCATTCCCCCGCTTCGGCTCGGAGGCGCCCTCTCCTACCGCCTCGGCCCCTGGAGCGCCCGGACCGAGGTCCGATGGGTGGACGAACAGGACGAGCTGGCGGTCAACGAGACGCCGACAGACGGGTACACGATGGTGGGGGCGAGCGTCGGCTATCGGCTCCTCACCCGAAACGCGGTCTACGACCTGCTTCTCCGGGGGCGCAACCTCACCGACGAGGAGGCCCGGAGCCACACGTCGTTTCTCAAGGACCGGGTCCCGCTGCCCGGTCGGGACGTGAGCCTGTCCCTCCGGATCGCTTTCTGAAGCCGGTTCACGCTACCCGACGATTCCCGCATCGTCCGGGCTTGGTGCGAAGGGGATATTTCGCTGTCCTCGCATCCGTTCTTCCTATACTCGGCGGTCGTGACGGAGATGTCGCAGGTCCCCACGCCCTCTTCCCGCCATCTTCCGAGGTCCCGGCTGCTCGCCGTGGAGGTCGGATGAGGGCCGAGAGTCCCGTGCGAGCTCGCGGGTCGGCGCGACGGATCAACGCCGTCGGCGGCCTCGTTTTCGCAGGGCTGGTGGCCCTCTTCGGGACCTCGGAGGCGAGAGCTCGAGAGGGTCCGGAGCTTCGGCCCACCGTGCAGAGCCTCGAGGTGGCGCTGTGGCCGGAGTACGACCGACCGGAGATGCTGGTCATGTTGCGGGGCGAGCTGCCTTCCGACACACCGATTCCGGCCCGGGTCTCCATTCCCCTCGCCCCCGATGTCGCAGACCTCCACGCCGTGGCCTGGCAGGATCCCGAGGGGGTGTTGAAGCTGGCCGATTACGGGCTGGAGACCCGGGGTGATCGACAGGTCCTGGATCTGTCGATTCCCAGTCGCTCCTTCCGAGTGGAGTATTACCAGGACCTGGAGAGGGAAGGCGGGGAAAGGGCCTTCACCTTCGAGTGGCCCGGCGGGCCCGCCGTCCGTGACCTCGGGTACGAGGTTCAAGTCCCGCCCGGAGCTCCGGGGGTCGAGGTCTTTCCACCGCCCGTCGGCGAGACCGAGGCCGGAGATGGTCTGACCTACCTCGAGGGCGACCTGGGCTCCGTCCCCGCCGGAGAGTCCCGGACCATCGAGCTCTCGTACCGGAAAGAGTCGGACGCCCTGACCGCGCCGAACACCGAATCGGCGCCGGCGACTTCGCCTCCTCCGATCTCGGTGCCTCCGGCCCTGGATCCGACGGGAGGTGCCGCCTCGACCCCGCCATCGTCTCCTCGGACCGACTCCGACACTCCATGGTGGCCGGTGTACGTCGCCGGAGCCCTCCTGGCCGGGATCCTGATCGGATGGGCCCTCCGGCGCCGCCAGGATTGATTCCCGACTCCGGTCCCGTTTCCCGACGAACGGCCCCAGACCATCGAGCGGTCAGCTCCCCATTCTCATCCCCGCGAATGCCCGAGGCAATGCGACGGGCATGTTGTTTTGGCTTTGAAAATGGATCCGACCCGATCGAGAACTCTACTGCGGGAGGTCCGCAGGGCGCGGGAGCGGGACCGGGAGGCGGGTTCTCTCGAGCGCTCTTCACAAACCGTTGCGAAGGCACCGCGGTGCGGCGCGAAGACGAGCACAGGCGCGGGCCCACGGTCAAAGATCTCATAGCCCGCGCCGTCCCCTCCCGGCCCCGCTCCCGCAACCGGAGGACCGGCCCAGAGCCATCGATTGGTCGGCTCTCCATTCTCGTCCTCACGAATGCCCGAGGCAACGGGACGGGCATGTCGGGCTACTACAGCTCGATCATGGTGCCGTCGAACTCCGCCACGATGTCCAGGTTCACGTCGTCGGTCCCGACCATGTCGAAGGGATTCTCCAGGTCGTCCTGGATATTGTCCAGGCTCACCAGGACGAGGCTGTAGAAGACGGCCACGAAGTAGCTGAGCCACCGTCCGTACTCCGCCCCGAGGTATGCGAACCAGGGGGCGAAGAAGACCGGGAAGGAGTTGAGGAAGACCGAGCTGTAGGACCTCAGGGAGTTCGGTGTCCGGTACTCCAGGATGTTCCGCATCCGCTCGAAGTCCCGGACCAGGGTCCGGATCGACTGGGCGGTCCGGGAGAGGTTCGGGGTTCCCTTGGCCCGGAGGTCCTCCACCGAGACCGACATGTCGGAGATCGTCTCGTAGATCCCCCGGAGCCCCTCGTCGTCCTCGTGGGGACCGTCCCGGAAGTAGTCGTGGATCCGGCCCAGGAACCGGGTGACGAGCTCCCGGGCCCGGGTGGTCTCCTCCGTGGTGTCGTCCCCGGGGACCCAGTCCCGGTGGGTGTAGTAGACGTTCATGAGCTGGGCCTTCAGCGACGCCAGGTGGCTCAGGGCCTGCTCCCGGCGCTTGTACGCGGCGCTGATGGAGAAGACGATGGGGAAGACGATGGCGATCCCCACCAGGGAGGTCGGGATGTCCGCCGTCACCTCGAATCGGAAACAGAGCCAGGTGCCGGCCACGGAGAGGACCGTGACCACCACGGATTGAAGGTCGATGATGCGGATGAAATGCGACAATGCCTTCATCGTGCGGTGTTTCCTCTCGGTCGGTGAGCAGGAAAATCTTGCAGGTGCTACGCGGCGCCCCATGATATCCGACGTCCGGGGTCTGGCCATCGCGGAAGGACGGCCCCTGGTACCGGCGACAGGATGTCTCGGGGAGACGGAGGCCGACCGGGGGAGCCGAGATCGACCTCGAGAGGAAGGAGCAGGCCGATGGAACTGAGAGACGCTAGACGGGAACACCGACGAGGGGAGGAGCCGCCCCGGACTTCCGGCTGGCGGCACTCCTTCTACGAGGTGATCTTCGAGGCGGAGACGCCGGGGGGCAAGGCCTTCGACGTGGCCCTCCTCGTTTTGATCCTGGTGAGCGTGATCGCGGTGCTTCTGGAGAGCGTGGCCGGCATCCGGGCCCTCTACGGTCGACCGCTCCTGATCCTGGAGTGGGGCATCACCATCCTCTTCACGATCGAGTACCTGTTGCGGCTGATCGTGGTCCGGCGTCCCTGGCAGTACGCCACCAGCTTTTTCGGGCTGGTGGATCTCCTGGCGATCCTCCCCACCTATCTCAGCGTTCTGGTCGCCGGGGCCCAGTCCTTATTGGTGATCCGGGCCCTGCGGCTCCTCCGGGTGTTTCGGATTCTCAAGATGGCCCACTTCCTGGGTGAGGCCAGGGTCCTGAAGACGGCCCTGGCGGCCAGCGCCCGGAAGATCACGGTCTTTCTCTTCACCGTCCTCACCATGGTGCTCCTGATCGGGGCCACCATGTACCTGATCGAGGGGGAGGACAGCGGTTTCACGTCGATCCCCCAGAGCATGTACTGGGCCATCGTCACCATGACCACCGTCGGGTACGGCGACGTGGCGCCCCAGACCGTGCCGGGCAAGATGCTCGCCTCCCTGGTCATGATCGTGGGCTACGGCATCATCGCCGTTCCCACGGGCATTGTGACGGTGGAGATGTCCGAGGCGTTCCGGCGGAGGGTCACCGCCGAGGCCTGTCCCGCCTGCGGCCGGGAGGGCCACGATCCCGACGCCCAGTACTGCAAACATTGCGGAGGCGAGCTCTGAGGGCTCGGATGGCCGGTGTCGGCGGTCGCCCTGGGGGAATCCCCCATCTCGGAACGAAGAAATTTCCCATGGTCGAGAAGGCTCCGAGGTCCTAGGTTGGGTTCGAATCAGGTCGCACGAGACGAGTCGGCTCGATCGGAAGAACCGACAGAAAATTTCCCGAGGAGTCCCCGATGTCCGAAGATCGCACCGCCAAGAATCAGGAGTTCCAGTGGAAGACCGAGTTCCGGCGGAGGCTGGCGGCCGAAGGTCTGGACGGATTCGACTGGGACGAGGATCGACGGGGAGTGGAGTTCCGCAGGAACCCGAGCCCGGACGAGATGCGCACGCAGCAGTCGATCGTGGACGAGATGCACCGGGAGGCGGATCGAGGGATGGAGGCTCCGGCCCTCCCCTCGGGCGAATTCGTGTAGGCTGGAGGGGCCCGAGCAGCCGCTCTGTGCTCGGGTCCGGCGCCCCGGTACCCGAGAGGAGCCCGCTGCCATGACCCCCGACGACCCGAGCCCGTCCGATTCCAACGAAGAGACCGGGGTGCCCTCGCCCCACCGGAGCCGTCCGTCGTCGGCCTCGGTGCCTCGGCGGGGGGTCTCGCGGCACTGAAGACCTTCTTCGAGAAGGTGCCGGGAGACTCGGGAGTCGCCTTCGTGGTCGTGGTGCACCTGTCGCCGGAGCACGAGAGCCACCTGAGCGAGCTGCTTCAGCCCCACGTGGGGATGCCGGTCCAGCAGGTGACGGGGACGGTCCTCCTGGAGGCCGACAACGTCTACGTCATCCCGCCGAACCGGAACCTCTCCACCATCGACACCCATCTGCGGCTCACCGAGCTCGAGGAGGAGCGCCGGGAGCGGGCTCCCGTGGACCATTTCTTCCGGACCCTGGCCCGGACCCACGACGGAAACGCCATCGGGGTGGTGCTGACCGGGACGGGACGCGACGGGGCCCTGGGAATCAAGGAGATCAAGGAGAACGGCGGGCTCGTCGTCGTCCAGGATCCGGCCGAGGCCGAGTACGAGGGCATGCCCCTGGCGGCCGTCGCCACCGGGCTCGTCGATCTCGTCTTGCCCCTGGAGGAGATTCCGGAGGCGGTCCTCCGATTCGTCCGGACCGCGCCCGCGGTTCTCGCCCCCGACGAGGCCGAGGAGTTCGACGGCGAGAGCCGCCGGCTCCTGCAGAAGATCTTCGCCCAGATCCGGGCCCGGACGGACCGGGATTTCTCGCACTACAAGCGGTCGACGCTCCGGCGCCGGATCGGGCGCCGGATGCAGCTTCATCGGATCGAGGAGCTCTCGGAGTACCTCGAGCTCCTCCGGGATCGGTCGGACGAGGCCCGGGATCTGGCCGAGGATCTCCTGATCACGGTGACCAGGTTTTTCCGGGACCTGGAGGTCTTCGAGACGCTCCGAGAGGAGGTGATCCCCGAGCTCTTCGAGGGGAAGGGCCCCGAGGACGAAGTCCGGGTCTGGAGCGTGGGATGCGCCACCGGGGAGGAGGCCTACTCCTTCGCCATCCTGCTCCTGGAGGAGGCCGCGCGTCGGGAGTTTCCGCCGGCGCTCCGGGTCTTCGCCTCGGATCTCCACGAGGGATCCCTGGAGGCCGGCCGACGGGGATTCTTCCCCGGCGACATCGAGCAGGACGTGACTCCGGAGCGGTTGCAGCGGTTCTTCGTGGAAGAGGAGGGCGGATACCGGATCCGCAAGGAGGTCCGGGAGATCCTGGTCTTCGCGCCTCACGATCTTCTGGCGGATCCCCCCTTCTCCCGCCTGGATCTCATCTCGTGCCGGAACCTCCTGATCTACCTCCAGCGGGAGATCCAGCGAAACGTGGTCGAGCTCCTCCACTACGCCCTCCGGTCCGACGGGTATCTCGTCCTGGGGACGTCGGAGAGTGTCGAGGCCTCGGATCTCTTCCTCGCCGTCGACCGCAAGAAGCGCGTGTTTCGGAAACGCAACGTACCGGTGCCGGAGCCCCATCTGCCGGTATTTTCCTCGGGGCGGTCCGGAGGGTTGGCCGCGGCGAAGGGTCCGAAGCCCGAGGGCAGGCCGATGGCCTACGGGAATCTCCATCAGCGCATGGTCGAGCTCCACGCTCCGCCGAGCGTCCTGGTGAGCCCGGAGGACAAGGTGGTGCACCTCTCGGAGCGGGCGGGGCGCTATCTCGTACAGCCCGGAGGCGAGCCCACGGCGAACCTCCACGAGCTGGTCCGGGACGAGCTCCGGATCGAGCTCCAGGCGGTTCTCCGGGAGGCCCGGGACGAGGGCGAGAACGTCCGCTCGAGGCCGCTGGAGGTCCGCTTCGATGGAGACACCGGATCGGTGGTCCTGGACGTCCGGCCGGCCCCGGAGCCCCGTCACGAGGGATTCCTGCTTCTGATCTTCGAGGAGCGGCCGGTGCGGGAGGGCACCCCGTCCTCCGGGGGCGAGGAGGTGGAGGGCCAGGAGGTGGTCCCGGACGACGCCCGGGTCCGGGAGCTCGAGGCCGAGCTCGACCTCACCCGGGAGCGACTGCGGGCGACCATCGAGGAGTACCAGGCGAGCCGGGAGGAGATGAGGTCCTCGAACGAGGAGCTCCAGTCCACCAACGAGGAGCTCCGATCGACGATGGAGGAGCTCGAGACCTCGAAGGAGGAGCTCCAGTCGATGAACGAGGAGCTCCAGACCGTGAACCAGGAGAATCGTCACAAGGTGGAGGAGCTCTCCCGGCTCACCGGTGACCTCCAGAATCTCCTCTCCGCGACCGAGATCGCGACCCTGTTCCTGGACCGGGACCTCCAGATCCTCCGGTTCACTGCGAAGGCCACCGAGCTCTTCAACCTCCGGCACTCCGATCGGGGTCGTCCGATCACCGACCTGACGCACCGGCTGGGCTACGACGAGCTCCGGGCCGACGCCGGGGAAGTGCTCCAGAATCTGGCTCCGGTCGAGCGGGAGATCCAGGCCGACGACGGTTGCTGGTACGTCACCCGGATCCTTCCCTATCGGAGCGTCGAGGACCGGATCGAGGGAGTGGTGGTCACCTTCGTCGAGATCACCGAGCGCAAGGAGATGGAGAAGGCCTTGCGGAGGGCGAAGAACTACGCCGAGGCCATCGCCGAGACGCTCCACCACCCCCTCCTGGTCTTGACGGCCGATCTCACGGTCCAGACGGCCAACCCCGCCTTCTACGATCACTTCCAGGTCGATCCGGAGGAGACCGAGGGACGACTGATCTACGAGCTCGGCAACCACCAGTGGGAGATCCCGGCTCTGCGGGAGCTCCTGGAGGACATTCTTCCGGAGGACGAGGCGTTCGAAGGATTCGAGGTCGAGCACGAGTTCGAGACGATCGGTCGCCGGGTCATGCTCCTGAACGCTCGGCGCCTCGTTGGCAGCGAACTGATCCTTCTGGGGATCCGGGACGTCACCGACCGGAGGACTGCCGCCCGGCGGCGGCTCGTCGCCCGGCTCACCGTGGCGGAGCAGGAGGAGCGCCGCAGGATCTCCCGGATCCTCCACGACGACGTGCAGCAGGTGCTCCACGGTATCGAGATGAAGCTCGGGATGCTCGAGGCGGACCTGGAAGCGATCGACCAGCCCCGCCTGCTCGAGGACCTCCAGGAGATCGCTGCGTGGCTGGACCA
>JAWVZJ010000071.1:0-9329 GCA_033722255.1 Thermoanaerobaculia bacterium
CGTCGATGGCCCCCGGAGGCACTCCGGTTCCCGTGCAGGCTCCTCCGGCCGTGGCATTCGAGCTGGTGACGAAGGGATAGGTCCCGTGATCCAGGTCCAGGAGCGTCCCCTGGGCCCCTTCGAACAGGATCTTCTTCCCCGCCCGGATCCTCTGGTGCAGGAGACGGGTGGTGTTCGTCCGGTAGGGGCGAAACCTCTCGGCCCAGGCCCGGCACCGGTCGGCGACCCGAACGGGATGGTCCACCCGGTCGGTACCCAGAGCGGCGAGCTCGGCCTCCAGGCGGAGCATCTGCTTGCGAAGCCTGTTTTCCAGGTGGGGTGAGGTGAGATCCGCGATCCGGATTCCGAACCGGGCACTCTTGACCTCGTAGCAGGGCCCGATCCCCCGGACGGTGGTTCCGATCTTGTCGTCTCCGGCCGCCCTCTCCCGCTGCCGGTCCAGCTCCACGTGCCCGCCCAGGATCACGTGGGCCCGGTCCGACACGAAGAGCCGGCCCTCGACGTCGATTCCGGTCTCCTGGAGCTCCTCCACCTCCGAGAAGAAGGCCTCCGGCGAGATCACCATCCCGTTGCCCAGCACGCACTCGACTCCGGGACGGAGGATTCCCGACGGGATCAGGTGCAGGGAGAAATGACGGTCCTGGAACTTGACGGTATGGCCGGCATTGTGTCCTCCCTGGAACCGGGTCACGACATCGAACTCGGGACCCACGAGGTCGACGACCTTCCCCTTCCCTTCGTCCCCCCACTGCATCCCCACAACGACGATATTGGCCATCTGGCTCTGCTCCGTGCTCGATTGACGACAGGGACTCTCCGAGAGACGGTTGGGCACGGTACCAGACCCCCATGCCGGGAGCAAGACCGTGGGCCCGCCGGCCGAGACCCCTCGCGGCGACATTCCGGACGACCCGGAGGATCGACCCGGAGAGCAGAGCCCGGGCGATCTTCCGATCAACCTTCCCCCCCACCCCACGTAGACCCGAAGGACCCCGACGAGCATGCGGGGCTGGTAGAATGCATGGTCAGAGATCGGCCCACGTCCGGGTCGAACCACCCCTCGAAAACGACCTCCCTTGCTTCGTTGACCACCGCACTCGACCTGGCCCCCGCCGTCCTCCTCGTGGGCTACCTCCTGGTGACCTTCGACTACGGACTGACGTTCTTCTCCCGGACCGAGCCCAGGGTCCGGCCCTCGGTGGGTCTGATCTCCGTCTGGAGCCTCCACCTCGTCTACCTGGTGCTGCTGGGACAGGAGCACGACCAGTTCCCGGCCACCACCGTCTCCCAGGCCCTGACGCTGGTCGGATTCACTTTGGCTGCCGTCTACCTCCTCCTGGAGTGGTACAACGGCGACCGTTCCACCGGATTCTGGACCATGATTCAGGTCAGCGGGTTTCAGGCGCTGGCGATCGTGCTGCGAGGCCCCGTCCCGCCCCGGTCGACCCTCTTCGGCGAGCCCCTCTTCGGAGCCCATGTCTTCCTGGCTCTGTTGGGATACGCCGCCTTCGCCGTGGCCGCCAGCTACGGATTCCTCTTCCTCAGCCTCTACAGTGAGCTCAAGGGGCGTCGTTTCGCCCTCTTCTACGGTCGGCTCCCACCCCTGGAGGTTCTGGAACGGATGATGACGGCCGCCCTCGTCGTCGGGTTCGTGGCCCTGACCGGTTCGGTATTGACCGGGGGATTCTGGATGCATCGGGAAGAGCACCAGCTCGTCTGGAACAAGGATCCCATGATCCTGTTGACCGGATTCACCTGGGCCCTGTACGGGTGCGCCCTCGTCCTGCGCCGGGCGCGCCAGTGGCGGGGTCGGCAGACCGCCATCGCCAGCCTGGCCGGGCTCGGGATCATCGTCGGCTCCCTCCTCGTCGTTCGGCTGATGCTGCCTGGATTCCATCTCGTCCCGGGATGAGCGAACCCTCCCCCGGACTCGGCTCCGACGAAACCGGCCTCCTGGTGGTCGGCGTCGACTTCCACTCCGCGGAGCTCGAGCTCCGGGAGCAGGTGGCCCTCTCCGGCCACGAGGCCGAGAGCGCCCTCCTGGAGATCATGGCGCACCCGGAGATCGCGGAGGCGGCCCTCCT
Source organism: Thermoanaerobaculia bacterium (assembly GCA_033722255.1). GTDB lineage: Bacteria > Acidobacteriota > Thermoanaerobaculia > Multivoradales > JAIOJS01 > JAWVZJ01. The sequence continues at coordinate 2,085 of JAWVZJ010000071.1, forward strand.
CTCCACCTGCAACCGGACGGAGGTCTATCTTTCCGCCCGAGAACGGCAGAAGGCGTTCCGGGTCGCCCTGGACCTCTTCGCCCGGAACGCTCCGGAGATCGACGAGGAGGGCTGTTTCTTCGTCCTCCACGACCGGGAGGCCGCCCGCCGGCTCCTTTCGGTGGCCGCCGGCCTGGAATCGATGGTCCTGGGAGAGCCCGAAATCCTCGGCCAGGTCCGGGATGCCGCCGCCCTGGCCGAGAAGGTGGGATCCAGCGGGCCGATCCTGGACCGGCTCTTCCGCCAGGCGGCGACCGCCGGCAAGAGGTCCCGCCGAGAAACCGGCATCGGCGAAGGTGCCATATCCCTCGGCTACGCCTCGGTGGAGCTCTCCCGTCAGATCTTCGACGAGCTCGAGTCCCGATCCCTCCTCATCGTGGGAGCAGGAGAGACCGCGGATCTCGTCGCCCGGGCCCTCCACGACCGGGGCAACGACCGCATCCGTTTCGTCAACCGGAGCGACGAGCGGGCCGAAGCCTTCCAGGAGCGGTTCCCGATCGCCGAGCGGGTTCCCTGGGACGACCTCGTGGAAGCCGTCACCGAGAGCGACACGGTGGTGACCACCACCAGCGCTCCAGAGCCGATCCTGGATCTCCCGACCCTGAAGACGGTCATGCGAGCTCGGAGGGCTCGGCCCCTCCTCCTGGTCGATCTCGGCGTTCCCCGGAACGTGGACGGAGCCGCGGCCGGGCTCGAGAACCTCTTCCTCCACGATCTGGACTCCCTCCAGAGCCTGGTCGACCGGAACCTCGACCGACGCCGCCAGGAGATTCCCCGGGTCGAGGGAATCGTCACCGAGGAGCTCCAGCGGTTCGACGAATGGCAACGGGCTCGGGAAGCACAGCCTCTGGTGGCAAGACTCCACCGCCGCGCCGAGGAGATCCGCCGTCAGGAGGTGGCCTCGGTCCAGGACCGGTTTCCCTCCGAGCTCCACGAAGAGCTGGAGATCGTGACCCGGGCCCTGGTCCGGAAGATCCTCCACCATCCGAGCCACCAGCTGCGCCGAGGATCCCGGGAGGGGGGACGGGCCCGACTCGACCTGGCCCGACAGCTCTTCCAGCTCGAGGAAGAGGAATCCGCCGAGGAGCAGGAGTCTTGACCCTCTCGCCTCGACCGGCACTCCACGTCCCCCCCCGGGAGCTCCCGCCCAGGAGGTCGACGCCGTGACCCCCGGCCAGACTCTTCGCCTCGGCACCCGACGCAGCGCCCTGGCCCAGACCCAGTCTCGACACGTGGCCGCCGCCCTCGAGGCCGCCCATCCCGGGCTCTCCGTGAGGCTGGTGCCCGTGGTCACGGAAGGAGACCGGAAGCCCGGCGATCTGACACCGGTGGGCGGCAAGGGCCTCTTCACCCGGGAGCTGGAGGAGGGCCTGGAGGCCGGAGACCTCGATCTCGCCGTTCACAGTCTGAAGGATCTACCCGCCCGCTTTTCCGACGCACTGGTGCTGGCCGCCTATCCGGAGCGGGTCGATCCCCGGGACGTCCTGGTCTCCGAGTCCTCGAGCTCCCTGGACGACCTGGCCGAGGGAGCGGTCCTCCTGACCGGATCCCAGAGACGGAAGGCCCAGATCCTGGCCCGGAGACCGGATCTCCGGGTGGAGCCGATCCGGGGAAACGTCGAGACCCGGATCCGGAAATGGCGCCGGAGTCGGGCCGAGGGACTGATCCTGGCCGCCGCCGGGCTCTCTCGCCTGGGTCTGGAGGGTGTCCCGATCCATCCTGTGGATCCGGACCGGATGATCCCGGCTCCGGGGCAGGGAGTGCTGGCCGTACAGGTCTTGCGCAACTCCCCGGCGGAGGAGCTCTGTCGAGCCCTGGACCACCCGCCCACGGCCCGAGCGGCCCGGGCGGAAAGAGCCCTGGTCACGGCCTTCGGAGGGGACTGTACCCTTCCCTTCGGTGCCTGGGCCCGGGAGGCCCGGGAGCAGGAGCTCCGGCTGATCGCCGTGCTGGCCACGCCCGACGGCGAGCTCGTCGCCCGGGGAGAGGCCCGGGGAGACGATCCGGAGGCCGTGGCCACCGAATGTCTGGAAAACATGCGACGGGACGGCGTCGAAGAGGTGCTGGACCGACTCGGACATCGGATCCCATGAAGGCCGGGTCCGGATCCCTCGCAGGTCGTCGAGTGGTGGTCACCCGGGCCCGACATCAGGCGGAAGGTCTGCAGCGCGCCATCCGGAGCCGAGGGGGACAGCCCGTCCTCCTTCCCCTCCTGGAGCTGACGCCGGCGGAGGATCCCGGGCCGCTGGAGTCGGCCCTGACCCACCTCCCGACCTTCCAGGTGCTGGCCTTCACCTCGGCCAACGCCGTGGCCGCCGTCGAGGACCGGCTTCCCCGCCGGGCCTCCGGGTGCCTGGTGGCCGCCGTCGGCCGCTCCACCGCGGAGCGGCTGGAGGAGGCCGGAGTCGAGGGGGTCGAGACCCCGGACCCTCGGCTCTCCCGGGCGGAAGGGCTCCTGGAGCTCCTGAAGACCCGATTCCCGGACGGAGCCCGGGTGTTCCTGCCCCAGGCTGCCGACGCGAGACCGGTCCTTGCCCGCGGTCTCGGGAAGGCCGGCTTCGAGGTCACGGCGGTGACGGCCTACGACACGCGGCTCCCCGCCTCCGCCCGGGACGAGCATCAGCGACTCTTCGGGGACGAGCCCTACGGATGGGTGACGTTCACCAGCCCCCGGATCGCCCGTCATTTCCGGCGCCTGGCGGACGATGATTGGGAGCGCCGGCGGGAGGGACTCCTGGCCGCATCCATCGGCCCGATCACCTCGGAAGCCCTCCGGGAGCTCGGAGTGGAGCCGGCGGCGGAGGCCACCACCCCTGGGGAGGAGGCCCTCGTCGACGCCATCGGTCGAGCCGTCTCCGGGAGGTCGATTCCCGGATGACGCGCAGACGAAGCCATGGACGTCGGGCCGTCGTCGCCCTGGGAGGGAACGCCATCACGCAGCCCGGCGACGACGGAAGCGTGGAGAAGGACTACGAGAACCTGGAACGGAGCCTCGACGGCGTGGTGGAGCTCCTGGAACGGGGTTACGAGCTGGTCGTCACCCACGGGAACGGTCCCCAGATCGGCAACCAGATGATCCGGGTGGAGGTCGCCCGCGAAGAGGCTCCGGAGCTGCCCCTGGACGTGATGGGCGCCGACATCCAGGGGGGGCTCGGCTACATGATCGAGCGGGTGCTCCGGAGCAAGCTCCGAAAGCGGGGGCTCGCCCACCGCGTATGTTGCATGCTCACCATGGTCGAGGTAGCGGCGGACGATCCCGCCTTCCAGGATCCCACGAAGTTCGTGGGCCCCGTCTACGCCGAGGACGAAGTGGAGGCCCTCGAGGGGAAACGAGGTTGGAACATGAAGGAGGACCGCGGCCGGGGTTGGCGACGCGTCGTACCCTCCCCGGACCCGGTGGACGTCATCGAGCGACAGGAGATCCTCACCCTGGTGGAAGCCGGGACCGTGGTAATCAGCGGCGGCGGAGGAGGGATCCCCGTAGCCCGGACGACGGGTGGACGCCTGGAAGGGGTGGAGGGCGTCATCGACAAGGACCTGGCGTCCACGGTCATGGCGCTGGCCCTGGGAGCTCCGGAGCTCTTCATCCTCACCGCGGTAGAACGGGTGATGCTCGAGTACGGGACTCCGGAGGAGACCCCGCTGCGGATCGCCTCCGTGGCCCGGGCCCGGCAGTACCTCCGGGAGGGCCAGTTTCCTCCCGGGAGCATGGGGCCGAAGATGGAGGCAGCGTGTCGATTCATCGAAGGTGGGGGGAGCCGGTGTCTGATCACGGACACCTTCAAGCTCCACGAGGCGTTGGAGGGGGACACGGGCACCTGGATCACGGCCTGAGTACCCGAACGTAGAGCCTCGCACCTCCCTCGGCCCCCGGCTAGAATGACCGCCATGGAGTTCGAGCCCCTCTCCGACCGGAACCGCGACGAAGACGGGTCCGGGACCGAAGGCGAGACCGAGCACTCCTCCACCGAGAACCGTGGCGACGGGACGAAACGTCGGCCCCCGGGTCGTCACCTCTGGCGCTGGGCCTGGCTCTACGTCCTGCTGTTGGGAAGCGCGACGGGCATCGTCGTCGCCGCCATGATCCGGATGCCCGAAGTGGATCGCCTCGACGATTTTACTCCGGGGTTGGTGACCCGTCTCTACGACCGGTACGGCGACGAGTTCGAGACCTACGCCGTGGAGAACCGGATCCTCCTGGAGGAGGGCGAGCTTCCGGACCTCCTGGTCAACGCCATCGTGGCCGTGGAGGACGAGAGGTTCTGGGACCACGGGGGGATCGATCTCGCCGGCATCGTCCGGGCGGCGATCTCCAACATCAGGGCCGGGGAGATCACTCAGGGAGCCTCCACTCTCTCCATGCAACTGGCCGAGAACCTCTTCCATACCCGCGGTCGGAGCTGGGACCGGAAGATCTCGGAAGCCCTCCTCGCCGTCGAGCTCGAGAAGCGGTACAGCAAGCAGCAGATCCTGACCATGTACGCCAACCTCGTCTACCTGGGCGAGGGAAACTACGGGATGGAGGCGGCGGCCCAGTACTACTTCAACCACTCCGTGGACGAGCTCTCCTTGCCCCAGGCCGCCACTCTGGCCGGCATCCCCCAGCGACCGAACGCCTACAACCCCTACCGCAACCCGGACCTGGTCGTCCGACGTCGAAACAAGGTCCTCCGGCGAATGCGGGAAGAGGAGATGATCTCCGAGGAGCGATACCGCTCCGCCACCGACTCTCCCCTCCTCGTCGTGAAGCGACACGGGAGAGTCGACGACGGGGTCGCCGAGTACTTCGCCGAGGAGATCCGTCGGTACCTCGAAGACCGATACGGTTCTGAGCGGCTCTACGACGCCGGGCTCCAGGTACGGACGACTCTGGATCCGGCGATCCAGACGGCGGCGGAGCGAGCGGTGGAGGAACAGCTTCTGGCGCTCGACCACGAGAAGGGTTGGCGTGGAGCCCCGAGCCGGCTCGAAACGGAAGACCTCGAGGACGAGGTCCTGCCGTCCTGGACGACCGACCTGGAGCTGGTCCCCGGACGATGGTACGAAGGGATCGTGCTGGAGGTGACCCCCTCGGCGGCCAGGGTACGGATCGGCGAGCGCACCCTGCCCCTGGAGCGGGAGGGATTCCGCTGGACCGGCCAGCGGGACCCCCGCAACCTCCTGAGCCGGGGAGACGTCGCGTGGTTCCGAATCGGGGACCACGAAGAGGACCTGGAAGACCAGGAGGATCAGGAGGACCCACCGGGCCAGGAAATGCCGGCGGGCGAACCGAACCTTCTCCTGGAACAGGAGCCGGAGATCGAGGCCGCCGCCATCGTCCTGGAATCGGCGACGGGTGCGGTCCGGGCCATGGTCGGAGGCTGGGACTTCGCCCGGAGCAAGTTCAACCGGGCCACGCAGGCCCGCCGCCAGGTCGGCTCCGGGTTCAAGCCCTTCGTGTACGGCGCCGCGCTGGAGAACGGGTTCACCCCCGCCGACACCCTGATGGACGCCCCGGTCTCCTTCCGGGGAGCCGACAACCAGGACAGCTACAGCCCCCGGAACTACCACCGAGAACACCACGGAATCATCACCCTTCGCCGAGCCCTGGAACGATCGGTGAACGTGCCCGCCGTCAAGCTCATCGACCTGGTCGGCATCGACCGCACCGTCGACTTCGCCCATCGGGCCGGGATCGGGAGCGAGTTGCCTCCCTACCCGAGCCTCGCCCTGGGAAGTGCCGATCTCGTGCCCCTCGAGGTCGCTGCCGCCTACGCCACCATCGGGAATCAGGGACTGTACATGGACCCCCACCTGGTCGAGAGCGTCGCCACTCCCGAGGGCCAGATCCTGGAGGAGCATCTGCCGCAACCCAGGAAGGCCATGGAACGGGAGCTCGCCCACGTGCTGACCCACATGCTGGAGGGAGTGGTGGAACGGGGAACCGGGGTGCGCCTGGCCCAGCTACCCGTGGCCCTGGCCGGGAAGACCGGCACCACCAACGACTACTCCGATGCCTGGTTCGTGGGATTCTCCCCCAGCCACACGATCCTGACCTGGGTCGGGTACGACGTGAAGAAGAGCCTCGGGAACAGGATGACCGGAGCCCGGGCGGCTCTCCCGATCTGGAAGTCGATCGCGGAGGCGGGTCTGGAGGAAGGATGGCTGAAGGAGGAGGCCTCCTTCTCGCCCCCTCCGGAGGTCACTCTCCTGGAGGTGGAGTACTACTCGGGGCGGCTGCCGCCGCCGGGGGGTGAACCCGTGATCCGGACCATCCAGGAGGCCTTCGTCACCGGAACCGAGCCCACCCTCACCTGGGATCCCAAGTGGGGACGGGTCCTGGATCTCCCCTGGTACCAACAGCTCGTCTTCTACATCCCCAAGGAGGGAGAACGGATGCCCGCCGCCGCGGAGCCCGTTCTACCGGAGATCGAAACGGCGGAGACGACCACGACGCCCTGACGGCCGACGTCGTCCTCACCGGAGCTACTTCCGAGCCACCAGGGCGTAGTCCTGGTGGCCGTGGAGGAGATCCTCGATCCGGTCCCGCTGCCGGTCCAGGCGATCCACGAGCTCGTGGAGCTCCGACGGGATCTCCTCCAGCCCGAGCTCCGGGATTCTCTCCTTCTCCGGAAAACGGTGGAGCTCCCGGATCTCCACCTCGTCGAAGCCCGCGGAGCCGGCCATCCAGCGAAGCGTGTCCGGATGGACCGGACGCCGGTGCGTCGGATCGATCCAGAATCGGGACGCGCCGACGACCACGGACCGGGGATTCGGGGTCTCCAGGAGCAGCACGCCTCCGGGTCGGAGCACGCGGTGCGCTAGTCGCACCAGGCGCTCCACCTCTTCCGGCGGGAGATGCTCGATGACGTGGATCGAGACCACGGCCCCAAGGCTCTCGGCCTCCAGCCGTCCCAGGAGGTCGAACAGATCTCCGTGCTCGGCCTCCAGACCCCGCTCCCGACACCGCTCCACCATCTCCCGGCTCCCGTCCACGCCTCGGGCCTCCACGCCCTCGTCCCGGAGGAGGGAGAGGAGCTCGCCCCGACCACAGCCCAGGTCCAGGACCGGCTCCCGGCCCACGAGCTCCGGAAGGTGCCGCCGGAGCCGCTCCCGGATCTCCTGCTCCGTCCCCCGGTACCGGTCCTCGAATCCGACATAATCCAGCTCCCGTCGGGCTTCTGCCAGAGACTGGACGGACTCCGTCTTTTCGACGGCGGCCAGGGC
>JAWVZJ010000072.1:0-9265 GCA_033722255.1 Thermoanaerobaculia bacterium
GACGCCTCGACCGCGCCCCATGATCGCTCTTCTCTTGGCTCTCCTTCTGGTTCCCAACTCTTCCGCCGTCGCCGAGTCGACGTTCACGCTGGAAGCGGTACTGTCGGCACCGCATCCCTCCGCCTTGACGGCCTCTCCTTCCGGAGACCGGGTGGCCTGGGTCGTGAACGGAGAGGGCGTCCGGAACGTCTGGGTGGCCGAAGGCCCCGACTGGGACGGCCGCCCGGTGACGGATCACACCGACGACGACGGCCAACCCCTGGGGGATCTCGAACTCACCCCGGACGGTCGCTCGGTCCTCTACGTCCGGGGCGGAGGGCCCAACCGCCAGGGGGAGATCCCGAATCCGGCCAGCGATCCCGAGGGAGCCCGGCAAGCCCTCTGGATCGTCCCATTCACGGGGGACGAAGAACCCCGACTCCTGGTGGAAACGGGCACCTACGAGGTCTTTCCCAATGGGGATCGGGTGGCGTTCCTGAAGGAGAGCCAGGTCTGGACCGTGCCCCTCTCCCTTTCCGAGTCCGGGGCGCCGGAGCCGGAGCCCGGGGAGGAAGCGGCTTCCACCGGAGAGCCCGGGGCCGCCCCGGACGAGACCGAAGCGGATCCGAGCTCCCGGGGCGAGGAGCTCTTCACCGTGCGCCGGGGCGTCGCCACCTTCGCCCTCTCTCCCGACGGAAAGAAGGTCGCCTTCGTCTCCGACCGCGGAGACCATTCCTTCGTCGGCGTCTACGACATCGACCGGGAGACCCTCACGTGGCTCGACCCCTCGGTGGACCGAGACCTCCTCCCGACCTGGTCTCCGGACGGTTCCAGAGTGGCGTTCCTGCGCCTTCCCCACGAGAAGAGGGTCCTCCCCTTCATGCCACGGCGGGAGGGCCTCCCCTGGTCGATCCGGGTAGCGGACGCGGAGTCCGGGGAGGCTCGGGAGGTGATTCGGGCCGATCCGGGGCCGGGAAGCGCCTACGGGGCCGGGTACTGGTTCACCGGGGACAGGCTCTGGTGGGCGGCGGGTGACCGGCTGGTCTTCCCCTGGGAGAAGACCGGCTGGCTCCACCTCTGGTCGATCCCCGTGGGAGGAGGCGAACCGCTGGATCTGACTCCCGGCGACGGAGAGGTCCAGTACGCCGAGCTCTCGTCCGACGGAGAGGCCATGGTCTACGCATCCAACCACGGCGACCCGCATCGGCGTCATCTCTGGCGGGCGCCGGTGGACGGAGGTCCCTCACGACAGCTCACCGGGGGCTCCGGGATCGAGTGGAGCCCCACCACCGTGGCGGGCAGCGGGACCGTGGTCTACTTCGCCTCCGGCGCCCGGACTCCGGCCCGTCCGGAGGTCCTGGTGGACGGCCGGCGCAGGAGTCTCGCCGATCCTCCACCGGACAGGTTCCCCACCGACGAGCTGGTGGTTCCCGAAGGGGTCACCTTCCCCGCCGCCGACGGCATGACGATCCCCGGGCAGCTCTTCTCTCCCCCGGAACGCTGCGGTGACGGGCCCCATCCGGGGCTCCTCTTCTTCCACGGAGGATCCCGACGGCAGATGATGCTCGGTTTCCACCCCCGCGGCTACTACTCGAAGGCGTACGCCTTCAACCAGGCCATGGCGAACCGCTGCTTCGTGGTCCTGGCGGTGAACTACCGGAGCGGTGTCGGATACGGGATGGAGTTCCGAGAGGCCCTGGACTACGGGGCCCGGGGGGCGTCGGAGTACCGGGACGTGGTGGGAGCGGGCCTGTTCCTGGCCCGGAGGCCCGACGTGGACGCCGGGAGGGTCGGTCTCTGGGGAGGATCGTACGGCGGCTACCTCACCGCACTCGGGCTGGCTCGGGCATCGGATCTCTTCGCCGCCGGGGTCGACCTCCACGGCGTCCACGACTGGAACGTCGTGATCGAGAACTTCGTTCCCTCCTACGATCCGGAGGCCCGGGAGGAGGTGGAGCGCCTGGCCTACGAGTCCTCCCCGATGGCCTATCTCCCCACCTGGCGCTCCCCGGTCCTCCTGATCCACGGCGACGACGACCGAAACGTCCCCTTCTCCGAATCTGTGGATCTCGCCGAGGCCCTGCGCCGGCAGGGTACCCACGTGGAGACCCTGGTCTTCCCGGACGAGGTCCACGGATTCCGGCTCCACCGCAACTGGCTCACGGCCTATCGGGCCGCCGCAGGCTTTCTCCAGAGAGCCCTCCAGGCGAGCCCAGGGACCCGGTGACGGCCGGAGGAAGATCTCCCGGCCCGTCGATCCCCCTCCGGAATCTCGCTGAGCGGCGCCGCGATCTCTCGAAAGGACCGGGCGAGGGGAGGTGTTCGGGGCGCCGACCCGATGCCTCCCCTCGGGGAGCGGACGTCAGGGAATCGCGGTCAAGAGGACGACCAGGGCGGAGCTTCCGCCCCCGATCCGGGAAGTTCCCACCACGACCGTCTCCCCGGGAGTGATGGAGAACGAGGTGGACAGGACCGTCCGGGGTGCCCGAGGCGCCACCGAGCCCGGAGCGGAAGGGGTGGCCGAGCCCTCGGGAACTTCGGGGGGCGGCGGCATGGAGACCGAACCACCCGAGGATCGTTCCTCCAGCCTGAACCGGTGGACGAAGAGCTCCCTTTCGGCGCCGGGCGAGCCCTCGAAGGCCAGGAGGGCCTCGTAGACACGACCTTCGGGGCCGGAGAGCTCGACGAAGCCGGAGACCGTGGTCCGGAGGAATCCGGCGTCGAGGATCTCGTATCCCGTGTACGGCAGGAAGGGGCGCACGTCCTCCAGGGCCTGGGCCACGGCCTCCGGGAGCTCGCCGGGGGCTCCGCCTCCGGAGCGATCGGCCCGGAGAAGGGTCACCTGGAAGGCCTGGGAGGCGGGAGGGACGTCCCGTTCGGTCAGGGCGGCGGCGATCCGTTCGTGGGTCTCCGCGTCGGCGGCCACCGCGATGATGCCCCCCGGGTTGCTGCCTCCGGTGACGACCCCTACGCGACAGTCCTGGGACCTCGCGTCCGCCGGGCACTGGTTCTGGGCCACTGCCTCCGCGGTCAGGGGATCGAGGAACTCCACCTCGTACCGGCGCTCGAAGACCTCCGTCTCCTGGGCTCTCAGGAGCGATGCTCCCGCCGGAACCAAGAGGACGAACGCCAGAAAGATGAACAGGAATCGATCGGTCATGAGGTCACTCCTTTGTCGGATTCCACGGATGGGTCTTCTTCGAAGATCCAGATGAGTCGGGTTCCTCCCTCGGTCTCGAACCGGATCTCCCGGGCCACGACGGCCTCGGCGGTGGACACCTGCTCGTCCCCGGGATCGAGAGCCCCTCGATCGTCGGTGGCGGCCTCGGCTTCCATCTCCCGAGGCACCTTCGAGATCCCGGTGGTTTCCAGGGCTGAGTCGCTCGGACCACCCCGTTCAGCCATCCTCGTAGACGGGCGGGGACCGGCGACGGCGGGCTTTGGAATCTCCTCTCCGTCGGCGGGGATCACTACCCCATCCGCCGCCGGTCGCTCGTCCAGATCCTCGAGGACGAGGGTCCCCGTCGGCGCAGGCGGGGCTTCTACGGTGACCGCCCCAGCTCTCTCGGGCGCGTCCCGGAACCAGAAGATCCAGGCCCCGCCGAGGACCAACAGAATCCCCGCCGCTGCGGCCAGGAGAGCCCGAAGCGTCGGAGACCCCGACCTTCCGGCCTCCTCGAGCATGGTCTGCCGCAGTCGTTCGACCTCCCGGGACGAGAGGCCCTCGTCCCCCCGGGCCGGATCGGAGTCCAGGAGGGCCTCCCGGATCCTCTCCTCGGTCGCGGGGTCCACGGATCTCGGTTCGCTCATGACGATGCCTCCTCCTGAGATTCGGGGTACAGGATCTCGGCCAGGTCCCGACGGGCCATGACCAGATGCCAGCGGACAGTGGCCGGAGCGATCCCGAGAATCTCGGCGATCTCCGGAGTGCTTCGGCCCTCGAGCTCGTGGAGGACGATCACGACCCGGCGTCGGGGTGACAGGGAGACCAGCGCCTGTCGAATCGCGGTCCGGGCCACGTTCCGCCCCTCGGCATCCGGATCGATCACCGTCGGCTCCGGCGCCTCTTCGGCATGGCGCTCCCGAAAGCTCCTGCGGACACCACGGCGCCGGTACCGATCCCGGCAGAGGTTCACGACGACCCGGACGAGCCATCGACCTCCACCCTCGACGTCGTCGGGGACCCGGTCGGGCTTCCCGGCGGCTCGGAGGAACGCCTCCTGGACCAGATCCCTGGCCTCCTCCGGGTCCGAGGTCATCCGAAGGGCCAGACGGTAGAGTCTCTGGTGGTTCCTGTCGAAGAGGCGACCGAGCCGCTCCTGTTGCGTCTCCGCCGTACCGGTGATGGCTCCCCCCTCCATGGTCAGTGCGTCTTGCATCCCGCCCTCACTGTACTCAGACGTCCGAGGGTCCCGAAGCGTTGGGGTCCGGCTTGAGCTCGCCCCCCGTGAGTCCTGCCCGATGTGCCATCCTCTCCCTTTCCCCTTACCACCGATCCCTCCCATGGACAGGCTGCCGGGAGGATCCGTCCGGCGAGGCGGTAGAATCGGACGCGAAGACCGATCGAAGAACAGGCTCGACGGGGCAGGACGCGAATCATCCACGCCCGCCGCAGAAGACGTCGATCGGTGACGACGGGAGAACCGTGGGAGGAAACCAGGTGATGGAGACGGTCGGGTGAATCGGTCCCGCGATCGGTGCAGGGGCCCGGGAAGATCCCCTCTGCGTCGCTCCCGGATCCTCTCCTGGAGACCGACCTGGATCTTCCTGATGCTCCTCTCGCTCCTGACGGGGGGAGCTGCGACCCCGATCCGGGCTCAGGGTCCGCCGTCTTCCTCCCGCGAGTGGCGCACCCTCGAGAGCGAGGGATATCTCGTGCACTTCCTGCCCCTCGCCGAGCGGTACGCCCGGGCCGTCGCCGCCCGACTGCCGGAGGTGAGAGCCCGGGTACGGGATCTCGTGGGGTCCTCCCCCTCCGACACGGTCCAGTTCGTGGTCACTGCCCCGGCGACCGAGACCGAGCCGGGGGTACTCCCGTTCCACGACAGCCCAGCCCTCGCCTCGAGCGGGACGCCGCCGGACGCCGGGCTTCTCGTCGGACCCTTCAGCGACTGGATCAGCCGGGATCTCTTCCAGCGCCACGTCGCCCTGTCCCACCTCGTGCGCCGTCCGGCCAGTTGGTGGCTGAAATCTGCCCAGCGCATCTTGCCGGTCTCTCCCTTCGCCCTCCGATCCCCTCCCTGGGTGACCACCGCCTACCCCGAAACCGGTACGGCCACCGTCTTCGGAGATCAGCCCCTCCAGCAGGTCCTCACCGGGCAGTTGCTCGCCTCCGGACGATGGCCGTCCTTTCAGGAGATCGCGGACGTGGGAGAGGTCTGGCCCGGCCTGGACGGAACCGAGGTCGTGGGAGTCAGCTTTCTCCGCTACCTGGAAGGACGGATGCCGGGCCGCACACTGGGGGAGCTGTGGGCACGGATGGGCTCGGAGGGATCGTCCTTCGAGGAAGCGATCCGAGAGGTCACGGGCAGCCCGCTCCCACGGCTCTACGAGAGCGCGACCCGAGAGCTCCAGAAGGCCGCTGACAGGGCCCGAAGACCGATCGACGGCACTCCCCTCGCCGAGGGACTTTCCGCCCTGTCGGCCCAGCGAGGCCCGGGAGGCCGATGGATCGTCGAGACCTTCGGAGGTCTCCGAGGAAGGACCCTCCAGGTCGTTCTCGAGGGGAGGGTGACGGCCCGACTTCCGCTTCCCTCTCGAGGAGGGACCGCCGGACCGCGCTGGCTCCCCGACGGATCCATCCTCTTCACCCAGGCCATGCGGGAGGCACAGGGGATCCGGCGGAACGAGCTGATGCGGTGGGTTCCCCAACAGGGGCTCGTGGAGCAGATCACCCGCGAGGGTGACCTCTCCGGCGCCGACCCCCTCCCCCGGGGTGGAGAGGTCGTCGCCATGCGTCACCGGGGGGGTGTCTCGACGCTGGTCCGGACGGACCTCGTCACGGGCAGCTCCCGAACCCTGGTCGAATGGCCCGTGGACCAGCTGGCGGGGCATCCCCGAGTCTCCCCGGACGGCGAGCGGGTCGCTTTCCTCCTCCACGACGGAAAGGGAAGGTGGCACCTGGTCGTCTATCACCAGAGTGAGGACCGACTCCAGAGACTTCCAGGCGACGGGTTCCCCGTCCTCGCCTGGCCCGAGTGGTCCGACGACGGAACCCGGATTCTGACCGTCGCGGGGACTCGACGGGAATTCGGTCTCGCCCGTTGGGATCTCGAAGGAGGTCCCCCCCGGTTTCGCCCGCTTCCCGGGATTCCCGTGGCGACCGGGTGGGACGGAGAGACCGCCATGACGGTGGTGAATCCTTTCTCCGGCGGAGCCCGGATCGTGTTCGTCGAGTCCTTCCCGGCCCGGCCCGCTCCGGCGATCGAGGCGCCCGTATGGCCCGTGACCACGCCGGCCACGGAGGAGGCCCGGCCCTACGGACTCGGCCCGAGGGAGGCCTCGTCGATCTACTCGGGAATGTACGCCCCTTCCGGTCGGGTCTACACCGGGGGCTATCGTTACGGCGATCTCCTCGGCGGCTGGGAGGTCTTCGCCATCGCCGCGCTGTCTCAGGCCGGAGAGGAGAGCGGAGGCCTGATCTCGGGAGCCTGGCGCAAATGGCGGATTCCCCTCGAAGTCCACAGCTATCGAATCGAGCGGCGACCTTCACGACAACCGGAATCCGTCCCGGGCCTCGGGCGATCCCTGGACGCTACGGAGATGGGGGTGGCCGTGGGAACCTCCTGGCGCCGCTCCCGAGCCCGACGAGATCTGACGGGAGCTCTGTTCGTCAAAGCGGGCCGACGCGAGAGGCCGGACCGGCGACGATCTGCAGAGAACTACACCCTCTCGATCGACCTGGGGGGAGAGTGGAACAATCGGCCCAACAGCCGAGCCAGCGTCGGCGGCAGCCTCGATCTCCGGGGGGCCGCCGGGCGTCGAGAGGACGACGATTGGTACGCCACCGGAGCAGCGATCGGTGGTCACCTACTCCTCGGCGACACCTGGAAGCTGGGACTGCGCTGGCGCCGCGACCGGGTCTGGGACGCGCCGACCGAGCTGGACCGGTTCGCGCTGGGAGGTGTCCCCTCCAGCTTGCTCCCGGCCCGGCTCGACTTCAGCCGGATCTACGAGCCGGCTCTTCCGGTGGGAACCCTCCTCGGGGACCGGTACGAACGGGCCCGGCTCGAGATCGGCTTCCTCGACTGGCCCCTCCGGATCACGTTCGACCGCCATCGGATGGCAGACTCCGACGGATCGTGGGGCGATTCGCTCCGAGTCGTGGGCATGGAGCTCAGCCTGGACCGGGGCATCCGCCCTCTCTACCGGCATCCGAGCAGCTCCATCCGTGTCGGCACCGCGTACATCCTCGACGCGCCCTTCGAAGACGACCTCGCGGCATGGGCCGGAATCGCCTGGTCGGTCTGAGTCCTCGGTCGTTCGGTGGCTCTGGCCCGCCCCTACGGGCCTCCGCGATCGAGAAATGGACCAGAGAAGTACCACCCCGGTCAGGACCTGTTTTCAGAGTGGTCGAGGCGAGCTCTTTGACAAGATCCCTTCCTCGCCGACTCGTACGAAAGGGACGAACTCGATGCGCCACGAAATCCTCTACTGGACCTTCGCCGGGATCCTTCTCGCCGCCTCCACGGCTCGAGCCCAGGAGCCCCTCGCCGGAGAGGGCCAGGACTCGGCTCCCCTCACGGTGGAACGGGCGGCCGGCGAGATCGAGATCGATGGGAGGCTCGAGGATCCGGGCTGGAGATCTGCCACGAAGGACACGCTGGACTACGAATACGTTCCCGGGGAGAATGTGCAACCCCCGGTGGAGACGACCGTCCTCCTGACCTACGACGACGACCACGTCTACGTCGCCTTCCGGGCCCGGGACCCCGAACCCGATCGGATCCGGGCCCACCTCATGGACCGGGACGAGATCCACACTTTGGTCCAGGACGATCACGTGGTCCTCATGTTCGACACCTTCGACGACGATCGCCGGGCCTACCAGTTCCGGGTCAACCCCCTGGGCGTCCAGGCCGACGCCTTCAACAGCGAGATCGGCGGTGGCGAGGACTGGTCCTTCGACCTGATCTGGGACTCGGCCGGACGGATCACGGATGAGGGTTACGTGGTGGAGATCGCGGTTCCCTTGAATCAGCTGCGGTTCCCGGCGGCGGACGGAGAGCTGAGCTGGGGCATCCGCTTCGGACGCTCCTGGCCCCGGAGCGTCCGCCACCGGATGGCCAATCATCCGGTGGACCGGGACGAGAGCTGCGTCATCTGTCAGTTCCCGACCGTCGTGGGGTTCGCGGGAATTCAGCCGGGGCGGAATCTGGAGGTCACCCCCACCCTCACCGCATCCCGGACCGACGAGCGCCGGGAGCTCCCGGGGGGCGACCTAGAGGAGGGACCCGAAGAGGTCGAGCCCGGGATCACCGGCCGCTGGGGAATCACCCCCAGCATCACGCTCCACGGCACGCTGAACCCGGATTTCTCTCAGGTCGAGGCCGACGTGGCCCAGCTCAACGTCAACGAACGATTCGCCCTCTTCTTTCCGGAGAAGCGCCCCTTCTTTCTCGAAGGCTCCGACTTCTTCGACACCCCGATCTCCGCCGTCTTCACCCGGACCATCGTGGATCCGGCCTGGGGCCTGAAGCTGACGGGGAAGCAGGAGCGGGACTCCGGGGGACTGCTCGTCGCCGAAGACGACGTGAACAGTCTCGTCCTCCCCTCCAACCAGGGATCGGGCTTCGCCTTTCTCGAAGACGACGTCTTGGCCACCATCGCCCGATACCGGCGGGACGTGGGGACGGGCTCGTCTCTGGGGCTCCTCTATGCCGGCCGGGAGGGGACCGGCTATCACAACCGGGTCGGAGGCCTCGACGGGTTCCTGAGATTCTCGGACAGCGACACCCTCCGGTTCCAGTATCTCCGGTCCGATACCCGCTATCCCGCCGAGCTCGGTCTCGGAGATGACTTCCTGACCGACGACGGGATCGAGGCCTGGTACAACCACAGCACCCGGAGCTGGTTCTGGGTCGTGGGCTACAAGGATCTGGGACCCGACTTCCGGGCGGACAGCGGGTTCGAGCCCAGGGTCGATCTCCGAACCGTCCAGGCGAGCCTGGGGCGGCAGTTCTGGGGGACCGAGGACGATTGGTACACCCGTTGGAACGTCGGCGGCAACTACACCCGCACCGAGGACCACGACGGACGTCTCACCGACGAGGACTTCCAGGTCTAC
>JAWVZJ010000073.1:0-9252 GCA_033722255.1 Thermoanaerobaculia bacterium
ACCCGGGAGTCGTCGTAGGGGTGGACCAGCTCGGCGCCCGTCTCCTCCTGGAGCTCGGCCGTCGTCTCCTCCCGGCCCCGCTGGGTGGGCTCGGACTCCACGACGGTGGCCCCGAAGGCCTCGACCGCCCGGCGCTTGACCTCCGAGCTTCCCCGGGGCATCACCACACGGGCCGGAATCCCCCGGTCCCGAGCCGCCCGGGCCAGGGCCGCCCCGTGGTTGCCGGAGGAGTGGGTCACGACACCCCGGGCGGCGGTCTCCTCGTCCAGGGACCAGACGGCGTTGCTGGCGCCCCGGAACTTGAAGGAGCCGGTCCGCTGGAAGTTCTCGCACTTGAAGTACAGGGAGGAGCCCAGGGCCTCGTCGAGGCTGCCGGAGGTCAGGACCGGGGTCCGGTAGACCCGGGATCCGATCCGTCGGGCGGCGGCGAGGACGTCCTGGAAGGTGGGCGGCTCGGGCATGGCAGAATCTCCGGAACCATCCTCTCACAGAGCCGACACTGCGCATCGGGCTCCCGACCGGCCCCGGTCCCGTCAATCGAGAAATCGACCAGAACAGGGCCGGCCGGCGCGTCACCGGGTGCCACACCAGTCCCCGTGTTCACCCAGAGCCGACCTGTGGCTCGCTCTGAATCGTTCCTTCGGAAAGGCTCTCCCGGGGCTCCCGCTAAAATGGCGGGTCGTGCAACCCGCCATCACGCTCTTCCTCCTGATCCTCATCAAGACCGGGAGCCGGCTCCTCTTCCGGTTCCGGGAGGGGTGGGTGGGAGGGAGACCGGAGAATCCCTGGCGCGACGTCCGGCTGGTGGCGATCCTCAACCATACCAGCCTGTACGAGCCGATCTACGCGGGACTGGTCCCCTTCCACTTCCTGGTCCGGATCGCCCGGCACGGTCTGGTCCCGGTGGCGGCGAAGACGATGCGGAGACCGCTGGTGGGCCGGTTCTTCCGCCTGATCGCTCCCAACGTGGTGCCGATCACCCGCCGCCGGGACCACACCTGGAGCGAGTTCGGCGAGAGCATCGGGTCGGACTCCCTGGTAGTAATCCTTCCCGAGGGACGCATGAAGCGGGCCACGGGCCTCGACTCCAAGGGACGGCCGATGACGGTCCGGGGTGGAATCGCCGACGTGCTGCTGGCCATCCCGGAGGGCAAGCTCATCGTGGCCTACAGCGGTGGGCTCCACCACGTCCAGGTTCCGGGACAGCGTCTTCCCCGCCTGTTCCAGACCGTCTGGATGAACTTCGAGGAGCTTCGGATCGAGGAGTATCGGGAGGGGATCCTGGAGACCCACGACCATCGGCACTTCAAGCAGGGCGTCATCGAGGATCTCGAGGCCCGGAGGGATCGCTACTGTCCGACCCCCGACAACCCCGAGGCCAGGAAGCTGGCCCGAACCGAGGAAGACGAACACGAAAGGACCATCGATGTCGAGCAAGAAGCTGGGTGAGCTGCTACGGGAGCTCGATCTCGTCACCAAGGACGACCTGGAGAAGGCCCTGGAGGTCCAACAGGCCACGGGAGAGCGTCTGGGAGCCACCCTGCTGCGGCTCCACCTGATCGAGCCCGAGGACCTGGCCGAGGCCCTCGCCAGCCAGCAGAGCTTCGAGGGGGTCGACCCCCTGGGCGTGACGCCCTCGGCGGAGGCCCTGGCCTGTCTCCCCCCGGAGATGGCGTTCGAGTTGGGCTGCCTCCCCCTGGAGCTCCACGGCGATCACCTGATCGTGGCCATGGCCGATCCCGGGGATCGGGATCGGCTGGAGAGGATCCAGGAGTCCACGGGAAAGGAGGTCGACGCCCTGATCGCCCCCCAGACCGCCCTCTATCAGGCCCTGAAGCGTCACTTCGAAAGCCCCGTGCCTCCGGCCCGGGCCAGGGCCATCCGGGGTGCCCTGGCCGAGATCCGGCGTCTCGTCAACCGGGTGGACCGACTCCTGGACGACGACTGATGTAGAGGAGCGACGTACGAGAGCGGCGGGAAGCGCTACAATCGATCTCCAAACCCCCGAACCCGGAGTGCGACATGCCCGAGATTCCCGAAATCGACACCTCGATCATCGATTCCCTGAAGGAGATCCGCGAGGAACAGGCGGTCCTGGAGGATCGCCTGGCCAAGATGGAGGAGAAGCGGGAGTCGGTTTCCGACGCGGTCTACGAGAGGGTCAAGGGCGATTACAAGGAGCGTCTCTCCGAGCTGGACGACGAGGCCCGGCCGCTGGAGGAGTCGGGCCGCCGGGAGTGGGCCCGGCTGCAAACGGTCTACGAAGAGATGCAGGAGACCCAGGCCGAGGCCCGTCTGGAGAAGGAGGAGCTCGAGTTCCGGCACGAGCTGGGGGAGTTCGACGACGGAGAGTTCGAAGAGCGGCTGGGTGAGGTCCAGGAGCGTCTGGAGAGCCAGGAGGAGGAGATGGAGCAGGTCGCCGCCCTCCGCCAGGAGTTCATCGACGCCTTCGGGTCCGAGGAACGTCTCCAAGAAGCTCCGGAGCCGGAGGAGGGCGACCAGATCCCCGGAGAGACGGAGGTCGAGCCGGAGGAGGTTCCGGCCCACGAGGTGACCGAGGAAACCGAAGTGACCGAGGTGGCCGAGGTGGCGGAGGAAACCGAGGCGGAGCCCCCGATCGAGGAGGTTCCTCCTCCGCCGGACGAGAAGGCCGACGTTCCGGAGGAGCCGCCGGAACGATCCGATCTGGAACATGCCGCCGCCACCGAGTTCATCCCGACGGAGCCGCCCCCCGAGGAGCCCGAGGAGCCGGAGCCGCCGACGGACACCGTGGAGACCGAACCGGCTCCCGCCGAGCCCCCTCCACCCCCGGGAGAGGAGCCAGAAGCGGAGACAGCGGAAGCCCCGGAAGGGGACCAGGGAGTGACCCGGATCCTGGACACCGGCGGCGAGGCGACCCAGATCCTCTCCAAACCCCGCCTGGAGACGATCGAGGGCAACGACCCGGGGGAGTCGTTCATCCTGGGGGCCCTCCCCGTGACCCTGGGCCGCTCGTCGAACAACACGATCCACCTCCTGGAGGAGGCGGTCTCCCGGCACCACGCGGAGCTGATCCCCGGACCCGACGGCTATCTCCTCCGGGACCTGGGGTCGGAGAACGGGACCTACGTGAACGGCAAGAAGAAGAAAGAGCACCTCCTGAAGGACGGAGACGTCATTCAGATCGGGCTCCGGAAGCTGGTCTTCAAAGAGACGTAGGGTCGAGGGGGGCTCCTCCGGACCGAGAGGCGGTGCGGCATCGGCTCGGGAAGGAGGACCATCCTCGAGGATGGGTCCCCTGCTGTCCCGGTCACCCAGGAGACCGGGCCATCGACAACTCCCGGATCGACGACAGCATTCGACGGACCGCCGGGAGGGAGAGGCTGTTTCCAACCAGGCTCCAGGCCCGGCGCAGGGAGAGGGAGCCGGGAAGCTCGTACTCCGGGGGAAAGCCCAGGAGGCTCAGGACCTCCCGGGGCGAGAAGCGGCGCCAGCCGCCGTCGGCGCAGAGGAGATAGGAACCGCTCCGAACCGGGGACCGGCCGTAGGCCGAGGTGAAGGTACTGGCCACGGCCGCCGGGTCTCCGGGATCGACCCGATCCACCGCCCGGTCGTACCTCTCCAGAAGCTCTGGATCCACCCGGAGCTTGGGGTCGTCCGCAGCCTCCGGTCGCAGGTAGTCGGCCAGCCGGCGAGCCTCATTTCCGGACGGCGGAACGAGCGGCTCCAGGGAACCCCTGGAGGCCACCAGGTAGTACCGACGGCGGCGGTTCGGGATCCCCAGCTCCGTGGGACAGAGGCTCGTCTCCCGGACCTCGTACCCGCCCGACGTCAGAACCTCCAGGAGCCGGCTCCGGGTCTCCGACTCCCGAAAGGGGGGAACGTTCTCCAGGGCCAGGTGGCGGGGACGGACCCTCCGGATCGTCTCCAGGAGGGCCAGGAGGCTCGCGTTCCTGGGATCCCGGAGATCCCGTCTCTTTCCCCGCCGGGTGAAGGGTTGACAGGGAGGGGAGAGCCACCAGAGGCGAGCGCCGAGCTCCTTCAGCTCCCGGGGGGCAACGGACTCGAGAGTCCGGATCCGATGGGGGTGGTCGAAGTTCCGGCGGGAGACAGCCACGGCGTCCCGGTCGAGGTCGATGGCGGCCCGGATTCGGACGGCGTCTCCGGCGGCGGCGGCGAAGCCCCCGAGGCCGGAATAGAGCTCCAGGGCCGGGACCGGGGGGCGCGAAACCGCCATGAATCGAGCCTAGCAGCCCCGCATGCCCGTCGCGTTGCTTCGGGCACTCATGAGGATGAAAATGGGCAGTTGACCGTTCGGTGGCTTTGGCCCGGTCCTTCGGGTCCGAGATCCGGGACCGGGAGGGGACGGCGCGGGATCTGGAATTTCCGGTCTCGGGACACCATGACAAGCCATCCCGGAAATCGTGCATCTCGGCCCTCGAGACGGACTCTTCATGCCGTAATCCCGACAGATCGTGGTAGCGGCGAAGGTCGCCCCCCCCCTCGTGTCCCGAACAGTCCGGGGAACGAGGGCACCCGGGGGGATCAGCCGGGGGGACGGTGGGGGCCGGAGCGGTTCCGGGTCTTCCACCAGCCGAGGAGCAGACCGAGCCCGTAGCCGAGGAAGGCCGGCAGAACCAGGAGATCGTTGACGAAGGAGCCCTCCTCTCCAGGGATCTGGTAGGTCAAATAGCCGGCCAGGAGCAGGGGTACGAGAAGGAAGGCGGCCAGGCTCCGGGTCATGGCGCTCTCGGCCTCCTTGTGGGCGTAGGTCCTCTCCCCCCGGGTGAGGTGCTCGTCGGAGAGGATCCGCCAGCGGTCCTCTTCGATCTCGACCTGCCGGAGCCGGGCCATCCAGCCGAAGAGGACACCGACGCCCAGGAGGAACGGATAGGCGACTCCCAGCCAGACGGTGGCGGCGGTGGGGACGGGGTTGTAGCCGGTGGCCGTTCCCAGGATCACCAGCCCGAGAACGGCAGAAGCCCACCAGCAGGTCTTCTGTATCGTCACCAACCCGGACATCTCACCGGAAGCGTATCGTGGAGACGGTCCGGCCGGTTACAATCGGGAGCATGCAAAGAGCTCTCGTGATCCCGGTCCTCCTCCTTCTCCCGGCCCTCCCCGGGCTTTCCTCGGTGGCGGCCGCCGCCCTGCCTCCGGAGGCGATCGAGCTCCGGGACCGGGGTCTCGCCCATCTCGAGAACGAGAAACCCGCCGAGGCGGCCGACATCTTCAAGAAGCTGGTCAAGATCGTACCCGACGATCCCCTGGGGTGGGCGAATCTCGCTATCGCGTCCCTCCGACAGCAGAAGGGAACCGAGGCCGTGGCCCTGATCGATCGGGCCTTGAAAAAGGCGCCGGGACGGGCCGATCTCCTCCACGTCAAGGGGGATGTCCTCCAGTGGACCGGGCGCCCGGATCGGGCCCTGGAGATCTATCGACGGGCAGCGGAGCAGGATCCGGAGGACCCGGAGATCCTCTACTCCCTCTTCCGGCAGGCCGATTCCATGTCCGGAGAAGAGGCCGAGTCTAACGCCCGGTGGGCCCTGGAACGGCTCTCGAAGCTCCGACCGGACAACGTCGTGGTCCTGCTCAAGCGGGGCCAACAGGCCGTGGCCGCGGGAGACCGGGAGGCGGCCACCGAGTCGTTCCTCCGGATCCGGGAGCTCCTCTGGCAGGCTCCACCCATCGCCGAGCGAGCCCTCCAGATGGTCCTGGATGCCCTGGAGGAAGACGATCTCTCCCAGGCCCGGGTGCCGGCGGTCCGGATGGAGAACGTCCTGAAGGTGACCCCGATGTTCCAGCAGGGCCTCCGGGAGCTCTCCACGGGAATCCAGGGGATCCCGATCTGGGAGTTCCAGGGGGAGGCGCCTTCCCGATCGTTCGGGGACCCCCTGGATCTCACCTGGAAGCGCCACTCCCTGGACTCGCGACCGGGGATGGCTGCGGCTCTGGCCGACTTCGACGGCGATCGGCGGGAGGACCTCGCCTGGGTGACGGAAGGGGAGGAGCCGGTGCTGGAGCTCCTTCGGGCCTCCGGTGAATGGGAGGTGAGCGCGTCTTCGCCGGCCCCGGGAGTGGAGAGTCTCCGGGCCGTGGATCTCGACAACGACGGGAATCGGGATCTCCTGGCCCTGGGCCCCGGCGGGCTCCGGAGCTGGATGGGCGACGGAGCCGGGGGGCTGGAGGAGGTCACCGAACCCTGGATCCCGGAGTCCGCGACCGGCAGCGGAGCCCTGGCCGTCTTCGATTTCGATATCGAGGGGGACCTGGATCTGGTGGTGGGAAGCGAGGACGGAAGGAGCCTCGTCCTGCTCCGGAACAGTCTCGAGGGAGCCCTGGAGCCGATCACTTCCGGGGTCTTCCCCGACATCGACCTGAGCGGTCTCTCGGACTTCGCCCCCTCGGACCTGGACCGGGACGGAGACCTGGATCTGCTGGCCGCCCACGGAAAGGTCGCCTGGCTGGACAACCTCCGTCAGGGGCAGTTCGCCGACCGGACAGAAAAGTCCGGTCTCTCGACCCTCGAGGGGGCTCGTCGGGTGACGACCGGAGACCTGAACGCGGACGGGATGCCGGACCTGATCGCCGCCGGGCAGGGCCTCGAGATCCGGATCAACGAGGAGGGGCGATTCCCGGTCGCCGATCCCCGACTCGATCTCCCCGGCCCCGCCCGGGATCTGGCCCTCCTGGACGCGGACAACGACGGACGTCTCGATCTCGCCGTGGCCACCGAAGCAGGACTGGTCCTGGTGACCCAGGACGGGGAGGGCCACCTCCACTCGGAGATGATCGAGGGCTCCGGGGCCGAACTCCGCTCCGTGGCGGTGGCGGATCTCGACGGAGACGGCGACCAGGACCTGGCCACGGCCGGTGACGACGGGCTGGCCTGGTGGGAAAACCGGGGCGGAGACGAGAATCACTGGCTGGCCGTCCGTCTCCGGGGTCTGGACAAGGGGAACAGCAAGAATAACCTCTTCGGTCTCGGCTCGGTGGTCGAGGTCCGGAACGGGCCGGCGTATCAGTTTCGGGAGGTTCGGGGCGGCGTCGTCCACTTCGGGCTCGGCGACCGGCGCTCGGCGGAGGTACTCCGCGTGGTGTGGACGAACGGCGTGCCCCAGAACCGGCTCCAGGTCGACGGCGACCAGACCGTGGTCGAGGAGCAGATCCTGAAGGGAAGCTGCCCCTTCCTCTACACCTGGAACGGCGAGGAGATCGCCTTCGTGACCGATCTCCTCTGGGCCTCGCCGGTGGGACTTCCCCTGGCTCCCGGAGTCTGGGCCCCCGCCGATCCCACCGAGCTGGTGGAGGTGGTGGGAGCCCGCCCCCGGCCGAACGGGCTCTACGACCTCCGGGTCACGGAGGAGCTCTGGGAGGCCGCCTTCTTCGACGTCTCCCGGCTCTGGATCGTGGATCACCCCGCGGACCTGGAGGTGGCCAGCAGCCTGAGGGTCCTCCCCGGCAAGCAGCTCCCGGAGCGGGTCCTGGCCAGCCGGGAGCTCCGGCCCGTGGCCGCGGCCTGGAACGGACAGGGCGAACCGGTGGCCGACCGGATCCGGAGCCGGGACCGGGTCTTCGCCGCCGGGTATCCGGAGGGCCGATACCAGGGCCTGACTCCCGAGCCCTGGAGCTTCACCTTCGATCTCGGTGAAGAGGTCCGGAGGCCGATCCGGCTCCACCTGGACGGCTGGATCTTCCCCTCCGACGCCTCGTTGAACCTGGCCGCGGCCCAGCGGGACGGGCTCGAGCTCGTGGACACCCGGCTGGAGGCGGAGATCGAAGGAGAGTGGGTGCCGCTGATGGATCCCATGGGCTTCCCGGCCGGAAAGACGAAGACGATGGTCCTGGACGTCCCCGCTCCCCCGGCCCCGACCCGGCAGTACCGGATCGTCTCCAGCCAGTGGCTGGCCTGGGACCGGATCGCCTGGACCCGGGAGCGGGCCGACGACGAGATCGAGATCGTGGCCCGACTGGAGCCCGCCACCGCGGACCTCCACTACCGGGGATTCAGCCGCCTGGTGCGGAGCTCGCCCCTGGGCCCCCATCGCTTCGACTATGCATCGGTAGAGACGGAGTCCCCCTGGCTCCCCTTCCCGGGTCGCTACACCCGGTACGGGGACGTGGCGGAGCTCCTGCTGGAGTCAGACGACCGCTCCGTGATCCTGGGAGCCGGCGACGAGATGAGACTCCTCTTCGACGCCTCGGAGCTGCCGGATCCCCCGGAGGGATGGCAACGCACCGTCTTCCTGGAAAGCCACGGCTGGGACAAGGACGCCGACCGGAACACCTACCGGGCCTCGACGGTGGAGCCCCTCCCCTTCCGGGCGATGAGCGGCTACCCCTACGGACCCGGGGAGGAGCTCCCGGCCGAGCTCGAGGCCTACCGAGAGAAGTGGCTGACCCGGGTGGTGGAGCCGGTGCCGGGGATCTCGTCCGGAGAGTCC
Organism: Thermoanaerobaculia bacterium; assembly: GCA_033722255.1. Classification (GTDB taxonomy): domain Bacteria; phylum Acidobacteriota; class Thermoanaerobaculia; order Multivoradales; family JAIOJS01; genus JAWVZJ01. The sequence goes on from JAWVZJ010000073.1 coordinate 8,424, forward strand.
CTTCAGGCGGGACCGACCGACGAACCCGACCGAGACCGGGACGACGGCTGACGGGCCCGCCCGTGCAGATGCCGGGGCTCTCGACCCACTCCTATCCCTGCACGTCAGCTATCAGAGGAATGTGATCGCCGGACAAGATTTCGAGGACAGTCGCACTACTTTCCTCCTCTTCCCACGCGGCTTTCCACGCCTTCCACCGACGGTTTTTCCTACTGCGAACATTCCGCCGATACTGAAGCCGAGTGCTATAGCTTGCATTTGACTCATCACGAACCTCCTAGAATAGATAGTCTCTTGCGCGCAAGCCCATAACTGCGGCCATGCATCCGGCTCTGTATCCAGGTTAATAGGGCCCTGGGTAGATATAACCCACTGAACAGGCGTACGCTCCAGCTGCAACACACCAGAGCCACTTCTTCCAAATTTCTTCGGGGATGACCTCGAGCTCTGGGTCTACCGATTGTAGCCCGTAGTCATGCAGAGATATCATTTCCCCTTTCGGTGTCGACGCTACCACGACGGGATCGATCGGCCGGGGTCCGCCGAACAGCGCGACGGGCATTCGCGGCTACTCTGAAAATAGGCCGTGAGCGGGTAGTCCTTCTCTGGTCGATCTCTCGATCGCGTAGGACCGTAGGGGCCGAGAGCGGGGCCGGAACGGGGGTTCACTCAAGCGCTCCTTACAGATCGTCAGAGGGTGATCGGGAGCGGCGCGCAGACGTGCACAGGCGCGGGCCCACGGTCAAAGTTCTCATAGCCCGCGCCGTCCCCTGACGGTCCCGCTCTCGGACCCGTAGGGCCGGCCCCGGACCATCGAGCGGTCCTTTGG